>NZ_LZKV01000092.1:0-1056 GCF_001672995.1 Mycobacterium sp. 1482292.6
GCCAGCACCGGCTCAGGCACGTCGGGGTCGGTGAACACCAGGGCGGCGTTCGCCAGCACCGTGGCGGCCCGGGTCGTCAGCAATCCCGGGTCACCCGGGCCGGAGCCCACGTACGTGATGCGGCCGGGTGTCGGCTTACGCCCTCGCGTCGTCATTGTCGCTCCCACGTAACTCGCTTCTAATTTCCTCGCGTCGGGTCTTGCCGCGCGCCGCTCATCAGCTCTCGGGCGCCCAGCTCGAACAGCTCCGCGGCCACCGAGAGCCCAAGCTCTCGTGCCCGACCGGGACTGCCGATACCGGACGCGCGGATCACATCAGACCCGTCCAGCGCCGCCACACAACCGCGCAGCGACAGCTCTTCGAAGATCCGGCCTTCCTCATCGATGGACTCGACCACTTCGGCGATCGCGCCCACCGGTGCGGAGCAACCGGCCTCCAGTTCGGCCAGCAGGGTTCGCTCCGCAGTGACCGACGCCCTCGTGTCGGCGTCGTCCAGTTCCGCCAGCACCGCCGCTAACCGGCTATCGCCGGCACGGCATTCGACGGCGAGCGCGCCCTGAGCCGGTGCTGGCAACATCTGCACCGGCTCTAGCGTCTCGGTGACGTCGTCGAGGCGACCGATCCGGGCCAGTCCCGCCCGGGCTACCACGATCGCGTCGAGATCACCACTGCTTACCCTGTTCAACCTGGTATCTAGGTTGCCTCGTAGGGGGCGGATTTCCAAACCGAGACCCAATGCTCTAAGCTGCGCGGCCCGCCGCGGCGAGGAGGTGCCCACCAGCGAACCGGCCGGCAACTCCGCGAGCACCAGCCCGTCGCGCGCTACCACCGCATCGCGCGGGTCGTTGCGCACCGGTATGGCCGCCAGAGCAAACCTCGGATCCTCGGCGGTGGGCAGGTCCTTGTGGGAGTGCACGGCGGCGTCGACACGGCCCTCTTCCATGGCCTCGCGCAGGGCGGTGGTGAACACACCGACCCCGAGGTCTTCGATGGGCGCCAACGACCGGTCCCCGGCGGTGGTGATGGTCACCAGCTCCGCCGGGTGTCCCAGCGCGA
>NZ_LZKV01000093.1:0-10780 GCF_001672995.1 Mycobacterium sp. 1482292.6
GCCGCGTCGATCGCGGCTCTGTCGGCGAGGAGTTCGGCTGTGGTCGCGGCGTTGGTGTCGATGCGGGCGGCGCCGGTGGGGCTGTGCACCCACCAGCCGTCGGCGGTGCGGAGGACGGAAATGGTCACGAGATCGCTACTTTCAGTAATCCGATGAGCCGGTTGAGGTCGAATTCGTTGTCCGCGCGCAGGGCGGTGAGCATCGAGGTCAGCTGATGGCGGGCCGCGCGGGGGTCGGCGTCGAGGAAGTCTTTGGTCGCCGGTGGCCCCCACTGCGCCAGGCCGGATGCGGTGAAGGGGGCCCAGCCGGGTTCGAAGGTGTTGTCGAACATGTCACCGTCGGTGAAGTGTTCGACGAGGAAGCCGTCCGGGTCGCGCCAATAGTCGAACAGTTGGCTGCCCTGGATGTGGCGACCGATACCCCAGGACCGGTGGTAGCCGCGTTCACGCAGGTATTCACCACCGGCGGCCAGCGCGTCGAGATCGCTGACTTCGTAGGCGGAGTGGATGTAGCGGTTGGCCGGTCCGAGTGCCAGGGCGAGGGTGTGGTGGTCGGTCGGGGTGGTGCCGCGGTCGCAGCGGATAAAACTCATTGCCGGGCCGCGGGCGCGCTGGCCGGGGAAGAACAGGAAGTCGCTGACGATCATCCCGAAGGTGTCCAGATACCAGTTGAGTGTGCGCAGGTAGGTAGTGGACTGCAGTACGACGTGACCGAGGCGTTGCACGCGGGCGGGCACGCGAGGCGGCCGCACGGTGGCGTTGATCCGCGCGTCGTCGGGCCCGGTGTTGACGACCTGCGGGGCCTGAGCGGGTTGGGCCGGCAGCTCGTGGAGACCGGCGACGACCTTGACCGCCATGCCGCTGGGATCGGTCAGATGCACCGCCACTCCCCCGATCGATTCCGGGAGCGGCTGCAGCGAGGCGCCGGTTTTGTCCGCCAGACGGACCAGGTCGACCTCGTCGGCCGCGCGCAGCGCGAGTCCGGCGAATCGGCTGCGCTGCCCGCGACGCAGTACGACGCATGCCGAGCCGGCGTTGGTGCCGCGCAGATGCAGCTGCTGGGGCTCGCGTAGGGCGATGCCGAACCCGAAAGCTCGGGCGAAGGCCTCCGCGCGGACCAGGTCGGGCTTGTCGAACTCGAGCCAGGCGATGTCGGCCACCCGAATGATGGGATCCCGCGACCGGCCGGGATGTTCGCCGCGCAGGGCGCCCCGGTCGCTGTGCAGACCCGCGTGCCCGTCGCTCACTGGCGTCACTCTCTGTGCCACGCGCTGCCCTCCTCGCCTTTGATCTGACGAAATCGTCACATATGTACGAATGCTCAGTCAAGGGTTCTGACGATATCCTCAGGATTGAGCCGAACCTGATAACCTGTGGCCCATGGACATGCCCGAGCGCGATGCCGCTGAGTCGTCGAACACGCCGGTCAACCGCCTGGAACGACGCAAGATGCGCACGCGCAACGCTCTGGTGCGGGCGGCGAAAGGGTTTATCGCGCAGGGCAAACTCAGCGTTCCCATACTGGAAATCACCCAGGCCGCCGATGTGGGCATGGGGTCCTTCTACAACCACTTCTCGAGCAAGGAGGAGCTGTTCGCCGCGGCCGTGACCGACGCCCTCGATGACCTCGGTGCCCTGCTCGACGGCTTCACCGGATCGATCTCGGACCCAGCCGAAACTTTTGCCGCCAACTACCGCCTGAGCGGGCGACTGTTCCGTTACCGCCCGCAGGAGGCCGCGTTGCTGCTGGCGCACGGAGACTCGCTCATCCTGTCCGACCGCGGACTGTCGCCGCGGGCGCGACGCGACATCGCCGCGGCGATCGACCAGGGACGGTTCACAATCGGCGATCCCGAACTGGGCTTGGCCATCGCCGGAGGCATGTTCATCGGCCTGGCCACGCTGCTGCGGGAGCGTCCCGAACGTGACACCGACGCCACCGTCGACGCGGTCACCGAACGCCTCCTGCGGACGCTCGGCATGACGCCCAAACAGGCCAGCGCGCTGTGCCGCAAGCCGCTGCCCGACATCTCATCATTGCGCGAATCGCCCGTCGACTGGCCCACCCCGATAACACCCGCCTCGATCGACCCCCACTGAAACACGTTCGCCTCCGCGCGACCCCGATACCTTCTCGCGCTGCGAACGCGCGCCCGCGCGGTTAACATCGGTACATACTCCTGCGGCACAGCCAGCAGCCGCAGTTCTTCATTTCGCGTGGGACGCAGGACCGTGCAGAAGCCCGTCCCCACTTGATCCAAGGAAATTTCATGAACGACCCTCTGTTTGCCGGTTTTTCGGACGCCGGCTGGGATCACGCACCGTGGGATGTCGAACCGATATTCTCGGCCGAAGAAATGCAAATTTTACTAAACCCGGAGCTGTCGGTCGCCGAAGCCGCCGACCGCGTCGGCTGCGTCGAACACGACGTCCGACGTTTACGGCGAGCGGCCTCCTAGCCTCAGTGCATTCACCAAAACGGCCGGCTACTGGACGCTGCGCTCGGATCTGTGTTTAATCCTGATCGCCGGAACCGAGGCCGTGTTACGAGACGTGAACTGCTCGCGCATCGCGAACAGCGTTGTCCCTTCACGCACTTCGTCCGGTGGCGCTTTTCGATCAGGCGCGGTCGTGGAGCGTGACATGGTAGCCGTCGGGGTCGGCGAAGGTGAATGTCCGGCCGAAGGGGCCGTCGATCGGCGCGGAGACGATGGTGTGACCATCGGCGACGAGCGCATCGTGGATGGCCTGGACGTCGTTGGCGTGGAGCCAGATCGCGGTACCGATGCCGGGCTGAGCAACGGATGCGAGGTCGGTGCCCGGAATGACGTCGCGGAGTGCGAACGCGATCGGCTTCGTCTCGAACACGACGGCGTGCGGAGGCCCGGCCTGCGATCGGACGAGGCCGAGGTATCGCTCGTAGAAGGCCTGCGACGCAGCGAGATCGCGCGCTTGGAGCGAGATGAAGTTAGGACCGGTGACAGGCATGAGGCAACTCCTTCGACATATGTCAGTTTTCTGACATACGTGACTGTATGTCAGAATGCTGACATGAGTCAAGGCGGTGTGGGCGTCGACTTGGAGACGTCACTGGGTTACGTGCTGAAAGAGGCGTCGAGTGCACTTCGCGCAGCCATGGAGGAGGTGCTGCGGCCACTCGGGATGAGCGTGACGCACTACTCGTGCCTCGAGTTGCTGGCTCAACGCCCGGGCTTGTCGAACTCCGAGCTCGCCCGGGGCGCGTTCGTGACACGGCAGTCGATGAACGTGCTGCTGCAGGCTCTGGAACGAGACGGCTTCGTGACCAGGCCCGCCGAGGCACCCGTCGGGAAGGTCCTTCCGACCCGGCTCACACCCCGCGGCCGACGGAGCCTCGAGAAGGCGTCGGCGGCGGTCCGTTCCGTCGAGGTCAGAATGCTGGCCGGCCTTAGCGAGGCCGAGCAGTCACAGGCGTTCCGGATCTTGCAGAGCATGGTCCATTCCCTGCGCGACGGCAAAGACGGCGCGTAGCTCGTTCATTTGCGCTCCACGCGCCTGCAATGTCCGCAGGCGCCGCCGCCCGATCATCCGTGGCGGACGTAGCCGAATAACGGGGACGACGTGTCGAGACGCCGTGCAACTCCTTGTCGACACGGTTGGTTCTGGCGCGCTGCACCGATTCTCTTCATTGGGCCGAAAACTACATGATCTAAACATGATTGCCCAGCATGGACTGGCCAACCAGCGGGTCTGGGAATGGGCTGGCGGGTTGTACTTCGGCAAGCGGCCGCCCTCCCCGCGTATTGATCTGCAGCTCGCGACATTTCAGTCGCTGCGAACCTGAGCAACGCCGACGCGTGGGTGAGCCGGTCGAGGTGCTCGTCGTTCTTTTTGACGACCGGTTGATGACGTCCGTGGGGGCCAACAGGGCGGCCGCTTGCTGCTCGAACAGGGCCGTGTCCGGCAGGCCAGGGGTACCAAAGGTTTGTCGGATGCGGCTACCGAGCGTGCTGGGTGCGTCCTTGGCCACCCCCGTGAACGCGTCGAGCCCGGCTTCACGCATCATTCGGCGCCGACACCACGGCTGGGGCGCACAGCCGGCGGGTGCGTCTCCGAATGCACCAGTGGCTCCGCCCACGATCACTGGTGGCCTTGGTGTTCTTTGTCAGTTTGATTCGAGTTGAACCTTTTTCGTGGCCGGCGCGTTCTAGTGAGATAGCGATCGTTATTCCATCGAGGAGGTTGTGATGGCAGGTGTGGTGGAGCAGCGGTACGACGTTGTCGTGTGTGGTGCCGGGACGTCGGGGGCGGTGGTTGCGCGTCGACTCACCGCGAATCCTGATGTGTCGGTGTTGCTGGCGGAGTGCGCCTGGGTCCGAGTGTGACGAATCCCTTCCACAACCACCACGAAGCGACGAAAACAGGGATAAGGATGCTCGAATTGTTTGACACCGGAAGGCCCACTCAAAAACGTCGGCATTCGATCGTTTTCGTGCACGGAGCTTGGCATGCCGCCTGGTGCTGGCAGGAAAATTTCGTTGCCTTCTTCGTCGACCGGGGATTTCGCGTCTTGGCGCCCAGTCTGCGCGGTCACGGCCACAGCTCGTTGAGCAAGTCGCTGCGGTTGTGTTCGATTGCCGACTACGTCACCGATCTTTGTGAGGTCGTCGGCTCGCTCCCAGAGCCGCCCATCCTCGTCGGGCATTCCATGGGCGGCTTTGTCGTGCAGAAGTATCTTGAAACGCACGACGCACCAGCGGCCGTACTGATGGCTTCGACCCCACCACGCGGTGACCAGCTTGACTCCGTAATGCGCATGATATGTCGTCACCCTTGGCGTTCAACCAAATTCGCCCTGACCGCCAACCCGCTAGATCTAATGGGGACGTCCGCTGGTGCACGGCAGTTGTTCTTCGGTGAGGATGCGCCAGACAGCCTCGTCGACAGTTTTACGCGGCTCATCCAACCCGACAGCACGCGGGCGATGATGTTTGACACGGTGGTCGGTGATCTGGTCAAAACCAAGAAAGTCCGCTCGCCGATGTTGATCATCGGCGGCGAGCACGACCAAATTTATCGGCCCAAACACGTGCGTCGAACCGCCGCGGCCTACGGAACCAAACCGGTCCTCATTCCCGGCGTCGGGCACGAGATGATGCTCGAACCTCAGTGGAGGGCGGTCGCCGGATTGATCGAATCCTGGCTGACAAACCAAGGGCTCTAAGACCGCAGTCAAAGAACACCAACCAGATTGGAGTACGGTGAGCTTCACCAGCCCCTTCCCAGATGTCTGCATTCCCGACGTCCCTGTCTTCAATTACCTGTTCGACGGCATCACCGACGACGACCGCCAGCGCGTCGCGCTCGTCGAGGCGAACACGGGTGCCACGACACACTACGGGGAGCTGATTGATCACATCGAAGCATTCGCTGCGAATCTTGTCGCCCGCGGAGTCGGCGTCGGTGACGTGGTCGGTCTACTTTCACCCAACAGCACAGCATTCGCAGTCGCGTTTCACGGCATCCTGCGAGCAGGAGCGACCGCAACCACATTCAACGTGTTGTCGACAGCGGATGAAATTGCCCGGCAGTTGCGCGATTCACATGCTCGGATGATGCTAGCCGTCGATGAGCACCGCGAGAAGGCCGAAACCGCTGCCGCGCAAATGGGACTCGCGCCCGGCGAGGTGCTTATGCTCGACGAAGTCGATTTCAGGTCCCAGCCGGCTGTTCACTGCGCTGGTGCCAGAAGCTTTGATCCGGCCGACCACTTGGCGGTGCTCCCCTACAGCTCCGGCACCACCGGTCTTCCAAAGGGGGTGATGCTGACCCACCGCAACCTGGTAGCCAATGCCGCCCAAGTTCAACCCCTCAACCTCGTCGGTCCCGACGACGTCGTTCTGGCCGTACTGCCGTTCTTCCACATCTATGGCTTGTCTGTGCTGCTGACGGCTTCACTGGTGCCGCGCGCGAAGCTGGTCGTTATGCCTTCGTTCGACCTGGCCGCGTTCTTGGGCGCCATTCAGGATCACCGGTGCACCAAGGCATTCATCGTGCCACCGGTGGCCGTCGCGCTGGCCAAGCACCCAATGGTGGATTCCTACGACCTGTCCTCGCTGGAAGTCGTCATGTGTGGTGCCGCGCCGCTAGACGGCGAACTCGCACGCACGGTGGGCGCCCGACTCGGTGTGGCGGTGCTGCAGGGCTTCGGAATGAGTGAGCTGAGCGGAGTCGGCCACAGCATGCCCGTCGACGGGGGGCGGGATACGATAGGCGTTGTCGCGCAGGTGCATTCCTGCGGGTGGACTCTCCCGAACACGGTCAGCAAGCTTGTTGCGCCCGAGACCGGTGTCGAGATCGCGGTCCCCGACTACGGTGTCAGCGCAGCAGGCGAGCTGTGGATCAAGGGCCCGAATGTGATGATCGGCTACCTCGGCAACGATGAGGCGACAGCCGACACCATCGACGAGGACGGGTTCCTACACACAGGAGACCTGGCGTGCGTCGACGCCGACGGCTGTGTCTATATCATCGACCGCCTCAAGGAACTCATCAAATATAAGGGCTATCAGGTGGCGCCCGCTGAACTCGAGGCACTGTTGCTGACCCACCCCGCGATAGTGGATGCCGCCGTGGTTCCAGCCATAGACCCCAAGTCCGGCGAGGAAATCCCCAAGGCGTTTGTCGTCACCCCATCCTCCGCTTCGCTGACTGCCGCCGAGGTGATGGAGTTCGTGGCTAGAAGCGTCGCTCCATACAAAAAGATCCGTGAGGTCGAATTCACCACATTCATCCCGAAATCGGCATCTGGAAAGATTCTCCGCAAAAATCTGAGGGAGCGCTGAGATCCCGCTTAACGATCAACCGCCCGTACACCTCGCTCGTAATGCCCATCCGGCGGTGGGATGCAGCCATGACACGAAAGCCCAAAACTGCCTACGCTCGAAGTGGTGATCTGCACCTCGCTTTAACAGATTATGAGCGATCGCGTCGCTGCCGACCTTGCCGGTTCGCCTCGTTCAGCCGGTTGATCGTCACCGATCTTCTGGGCGTCGGCAGTAGTCATGCTGTCCCGGAGCGTTTGCGTTCGCGCGCTCACGTTCGTCGCGTCGGCGCGCCCGAAGTGCTCGCAGGTTCGCGGCGTTTCCGCACCTCTTTACGTTGCACCACGCGCCGCTGTTGTTCTTCGAGCGGTCGTAAAACGTTGTCCCGCAGAATGGCTTGCGGCATTGCTTGATCCGTCTCCATGTGTCATTCAGCTGACTTCGATAGATCTCGCTGAAGAGGGCCGACGCTAGCCAACGCCAGCCGCTGCCGGTGGGCATTATCTGCAGTCCATTGCAGTCCGACAGAGCGAAGGCTCCGCGAATGGAGCTGATACAGCTCAGCTGGCCATCATCGGGGGATCTTCCGTTGACCATTTTCGCGATGCCGTCGCGTAACTCCCGGAGTTTCGGCAGATCCTCTAGCTTGAGCGACGGCGGTTGGGCGTCGGCGCCTCGCAGCGCCGCCCACTTGGGCACCGTAGCGGCGCACCAGTTTCCTGTCAGTTCGACGTCGACCAGCAGATCAGTGTCGTACCCCTGGATGGGGGCCGTGTTGAGAAATTCCTGAACCAACACCAAGCTGTCGGGCGCGACTCCGAATTGACCTTGGCGTGGCTCGAACCGTTGTGAAGGCATCGGTTGTCAGGTGCAGGTGGCGTGGGGATCGGCAGGTTGCAGCGTCGATTGCATCCATCCTCCATTTCTGCGATGGCTGAATTAACTTGTGGTACATATCCGATGGCGATGGCGAATGAGAGCCTGTGCGGCGCTACACTTTTAGATTCGATGGTCAACTTTGATGAATTGTGCAGCCAGCTCGCCAATCACGACGCACGGTGCCATGGTGTTGGCCGTGCTGATACGCGGGATGATGGAGGCATCGGCGACACGCAGGCCCTCGATGCCGTAGACCTTCAGGTGTCCGTCGACCACCGACATCGAGTCACGCCCCATCTTTGCGGTTCCGCATTCGTGCCAGTAGGTGGTGACGGCGTCGCGCAGATACGTCTCCAACTCGGTGCCGGTCAGGTCGCCGGGCATGACCTCGCGCGCGACGAAAGGTCGAAGCTCTCGGGAGTTACCGATCTCGCGCAGGGTTTCGATGCACGCGATCGCGGTCTTGAAGTCTTCGGGGTCTGATAGCGCGCCAGCTTCGATCCGGATGGGATCGGTCGGGTCGGGGCCGGACAACCGGAGTCGACCGCGACTGTGGGGGTGCGTGGGCGCGCCGAACAAAGTCCAACCGCTCCGCGGCAGACCGTATTTCGCGGCATTTTCGGCTGTCGCTTTCGGGAATGGCCCTGAGCATGCGAAGAGGTCCGGACCCTGGACATCGGCAGCGCCGGAATCCCAAAACAGTGCCGACCCCACCTGAGTGCTGCCCTGGATGGTCTCGGGAAACTCCCAGACACAGTCGAACCCATAGTGGTCTTGAAGGTTGCGCCCGATCCCGGGCAGGTGCTGGCGAACGGGAACGCCGACTCGATGCAGTTCGTCTTGGTCGCCAATGCCGGAGTGCATGAGCACCTTGGGCGTGTGAATGGCACCGAGCGACAGCACGACCTCGGCGCTGGCGCGCACCCGGTGAACCGCGCCGTCATGGACGACCTCGACACCGGTGGCACGGTTGCCGTCAAAGAGCACGCGGGTGACCATCGCGTGCGGCACCACCGTCAGATTCGGCTGCCGCTGATGCGGGGCGACGTACGTGCCAAACACCGATAGGCGTTTGTTGTCGCGGCAGCGCAGGTCGACGATGGCAGCGCCGCGGGTCTCCTCCATCAGGCGGCCGTTGGCGCTTTGATACGTCGGAATTCCCAGTGCCCTAGCGGCTTCCAGCGTCGCTGCGGCGAGCGGATGCGCATCGGGCGCCGGTTGTACGAACACCAGCCCACCCCTGCCCCGATGACTTGGCTCACCGACGCCATGCCAATCTTCGATCCGGCGATACAAATCAAGGACGTTTGCGTATCCCCACGCCGGCTCAGCGGCTTCAGAGGCGTAGTGGTCCCAGTCGCTGCGGTGCCCCCGCGCCCAAATCATGAGGTTGATACCGGACCCGCCACCGAGCACTCTGCCCATTGAAAACGCGATGGCGCGTCCATGAAGCCGGCCGTCAGGATCGGAGAGGAATCCCCAATCACGTTCGCTGCCAAGGTTCGATGGCCACTGACTGGCCTCGGTCACGCTGGGGACGTCATCGCTGCCACCGGCCTCCAACAGTAAGACCTTGATGTCGGGATATTGGGCCAACCGACCGGCGATCACCGATCCTGACGAGCCAGCACCGCAGACGATGATGTCGTAGTCGAACCGCTGCTTCAACACAGTATCCACAAAGTTCTCCTGATCGTTCTCTAGGTGTACTTCTATAAAGACGTGCCGAAAGGGCGCTCGGTTCAACATGACTCAAGTCCCGCGTGGCCGCTCCCTGTCACTGGAGAAACACCATGCCGACGCGACCTCCAGCAACCGGCCCGAACCGACCACGCCCGCAACGGTTTACAAGTGCCTTGATGCCTGCCCTACGGAGTAGGGGACAGCAATCGCCAAGCCCTTTGCAGCACCGACGTTTCCACAATGCGCCGGACGACGTCCAATACCGAATCGGGCGCCCGGCCATACCTCGCGGGTATGACCGATCAGGGCTAGCCATCAGATAGCGGTCGTTATATAGTGATCGTTATCCAATAATCCACGATGGAAGGCAGTTGGATGGCAAGCAAGCAGGCGGTCGATTTCGCCGAGTTCTTGGCGGAGATCGGGAGGCGATCTTCGAACGTTAACTTTGACCTGGAGACGATTCGCGACGTCACCGAGAACATCCATTTGGCAACGAAGGAACCCGAAGGCGTCACGTATGCCGAGGTGGACGCGGGCGGGGTGGAGGCCTTGTGGTGCATCCCCGTAGACGGTGACCCCGAATCAGTGCTGTTGCATACGCATATGGGTGGCAGCGTGCTGATGTCGATGCATTCCGACCGGAAGGCAGCGGGGCACCTCGCGAAGGCGGCCGGCGCGCGCTCGCTAGTACTGAACTACCGACGTTCCCCGGAACACAAGTACCCGGCGCAAGTCGAAGACGTGGAAAGCGCCTACCGCTGGCTGCTCGACCAGGGCTACCGCCCCAACAAGATAGCCAGTGTTGGCCACTCGATCGGCGGCTATCTCGCAGTCGAGCTTGCGCTGCGTCTGCGAGATCGCGGCGAGGCACTGCCCGGCGCCGTGTTGTCCATTTCGCCGTGGACTGACGTCACGCTGTCCGGGGAATCCCTCAAAACCAACTCCGAGCGGGACAAGCTACTCACGCCGGGATTGCTCGAGCTGTTCCGGTCGTGCTGGCTCGATGGAACCGACGTGGAATACACCGACCCCCGGGTACACCTGCTGGAAGCCGACCTGTCCGGATTGCCTCCCATCGCGGTGTACTACGGCGAGTACGAGCTACTCGCCTCGGACGCCGTCGCTTTCTCCCAAAGGGCAAAGGAGGCAGGCAACGATGTCATCGTCCGACAGATCGAGCAGGGCCAGCATTCCTTCATCATGGGAGCCGGCCACGTTGACGAGGTGGACCGCGCGATTACCGAAATGGGTCGCTGGCTACGATTGACGCTGGGACTTAAAACGGCGGCGGCATAGCCACATGTCGCCGCTCGAATTGATCATGGCCTGACCACGGCCATTACTCCCCCGAGGCCGCCAGCTGCAGATGCTCGGATCGCTATCCGATGGCTACTCCTGATTGGTCATACCCGC
>NZ_LZKV01000094.1:0-6238 GCF_001672995.1 Mycobacterium sp. 1482292.6
GGTGGTCTGTCGACTCCAGGTGAATGACCTCAGCGCCCAGCGCGGCGAGAATGTGGGTGGAGGAGGGACCCGCCCACCACGCTGTCGCGTCGAGAATTCGTATGCCCTCCAGAGGAAGTCGCGGTGCACCTTCGGCTCCGGTCGTAATCCTGTTGTGGGCGGGTACTTTTGCCATTTCGCCAAGCGGGGGAGCGCCGGCGGTGGGGGCGGGTCGTCGGCCATTGATCCGGTAGGGCGCCAACGGGTGGGTAAAGCTGTCGTCGGCATACCTGCCCCACACGCCGCGCGCCGCGAACTGCGGGTGGTCCAACACGGTCTGGCCATTGTTGACGGGTGAGACGGGGATCCGCAGATCGGAGGCCAACGCGACGATCTCGTCTGTGGAACGTTGCGTCGTCCATTCCCGCACAATCCGATTCCACTCGTCCCGGCGTTCCCACCGGGTCGTGGCGAGGGCCCAGGCTGGGTCCTCATCGAGTAGGTCGAGTCGGCCGATCATCGCTAGGAACGACTCGAATTGTTGGCGGGTATTGGTGTTGAAGCCCACCCAGCCGTCGGCGGTCGGTTCGATGGAAGGGATTTCAACCTGTCGCGCCGGCACGGTCAATGGCGGGCGACCGGCCAGTCCGTGATAGAGGTCGGCGAACCCGCTGGCGCTGAGGTGACACGCCTCCAGCAATGAGCAGTCCGCGAGTTCGCCTGCGCCGCCGAGTTGAACCCGCCGCAATGCGCCAAGCGCCGCGACGGCGGCGTAGCTGGCCATCACCCATTCGAAGACTCGGCCACCGGCTTGAATGGGCGGTTGGTCCGAACGACCTCGCAACGCCAGGGTTCCGCTCTCCGCCTGGATCGTGAACTCCGTCGAGGGTCGGTCCCGGTACGGTCCGGTCAACCCGTAAGGAGAGAGCGCCACGATCACCAGGTGTGGCGCTCGCCGTAGGAGGGCCTCGCGGTCGAGTGCCCCAGGGCCGAGAGAATCGACGAACACATCGGCGGAAACGATCAGAGGCTCCAGGTCGGCCAACGAAGTGCCCACGACTGAACGCTTGCCGGCGTTCAAGAATTTGAACAGCGCGCCGTCGTCGTGTCGATCGCCAAACATCCTGCGGCGGAACGGATCCCCGTCCGGATTCTCTATCTTGACGACCTCCGCTCCGAGGTCGGCGAACAACTTGGTGCAGTACGGGCCCGAAATTTCCGTCGCCCACTCGACGACACGAACCCCACGCAGAGCGATCATCGTGCGGCTTTCCGTGTCAATGTCTGCCGAAGTGAGTTACCCACCCCGATGAGTGCACACACGCCACTTCCTGTCCTCACGCTCGTGCCGATCGAGCAGAGTGTTCTGCATCCGCATGGTTGCGGCTTGGTTGCAACGACGCTAGCGACGCGAAAGCTGACGTGTCAAGTGTGACTCGATAACGCTGGCCGCGGTTGAGTCGTTAAGCTTTCAGTCGGCCGCACGCACCTTGGGGGTCCGTTCGCCCCGCCCGCTGCGTTTGGCGGGCGGCTTCGTAGTCGACGTGCTTACCCCTTTGGCGAGGATTTGCGAACCCAGTTCGATCTGCGCGCGGATGTCCGACTCAGCCGTACCAAACCAGCGTGGTCCGAGGCTCGTCGTGAAGATGATGAAATTGGCCAGCAGCTCGGCGAACAGGTCGGCGTCGACGTCGGCCCGGATCTGCCCCGCGGCCTGGTAGTGGCGAACGCCTTCGGCGATAACGGCCGTACGGCGTGCGTGATTGGGTTGCAGCACCCGCAGCGAGAAGTCTGGATCTGACAACGCCCGACCGGAAATGTCCCAGCCGGGAACGCCGCTGTCCCGGTCATCGATCCTCAATCTCGCAAAGAAAAGCCGCTCGATATAGTCCTCGAAGCGCGTAGGCAGGTCCGCCACGACTTGCTCTTCTGCCTCACTGACCAGGTCCGCGATCTGTCGAGAAACGACTTGCTCGAAGATGCCTCGCTTGTCCCCGAAGTAGTGAAATAGCATCGCCTCCGAGCAGTCCGCGCGACGGGCGATCTCCTTCGTCGCCGCGGCCGCGTATCCCGCTTCGGCAAACACCTCAGCGGCCGCTTCAAGGAGGGCTCGTTGTTTGCCGTCCTTGTCGCGAACTCGCCGCCGCGCGCCTGTGGTCATCACACATACTTTAGCGAGCACCCGTCGGCTGAGCGGAAGCCTGCACGCGTGCCGCCCGTTCGCGCACACTGCGCGGGCGCGTCGATTCGAAGCGCTGTCAGATAGTTATCGAGTGCGACTTGACTCCGTGCATTCGACGATTTACTGTGCTGCGAAAGCAAATTTCGGCGTGTGCGAGAAATCAGAGGGCCGGCGCAGATGGCACGTGGACGGCGGTACGACTGCGGCGTGCCTGGACTGTGGTCGGCCCCTCGGTGGTGGCTGTCTGGCCGGGCTGACCGCTGGCGGTGTCTCGAGGTCGGCAGGGGCGGAAAGGACTACCCATGGTGAGCAAATCACCGGAGGAACACGCCCGGAACCTCGACCTTCGTCACGAGGATTTCAACGATCAAGAATTCCTCTACGAGGTCTACTCGGTGATGCGGGAGAACGGACCGTTCAGTCACCAGGACGTGCCATTCCTGGGCCCCACGCCGGGGGGCGCGTGGATCGCCACTCGCTACGACGACTGCTACGAGATTTTGCGGAACTGGCGCAGCTTCTCCAGCAAGCCCATGGGACTCGAGGGCAACCCGATGTCGTTCGGCGACATCGTGATCACCTTGGATCCCCCACGGCAGCAACAGCTTCGCAAGGTTCTCAATCCGTATTTCTCTCCGGGCCGGATGAAGGAGCTGGAACCCCAGGTGCGCGCGGTCACCGATGGGTTGATCGACAATTTTATCGAGCTGGGCAGCGGCGATCTCGCAGACGTTGCATGGCAGCAACCCGGGATCGTGTTCTTCCGGTACGTACTCGGCATGCCCGTTGAGGACGTGCCGCTCTACATCGAGACAGCCGACCTCGCGATCAATGGGGAGAGCGAAGACATCCGAAACGGTTCGATGACAAATCTCTACCTCCGCGTACGCGACGAGATCGACAAGCGTCGTGGTGAACCGCCGCGTGACGACCTGATCGACGTTCTACTCGCCGCCGAGATCGACGGCGAGAAATTGAGCTTCGACGACGTTGTCGCGAATGTGATGCTGCTGGTGCAAGCCGGGCTCGAAACAACCTCTAGCGCAATGTCGTTCGCCTTCTTCTATCTTGGCACCCATCCCGAAGATCGCGACCGACTTGTACGCGAAGCCGGTTTGATGCCCGCGGCGATAGAGGAATTCATCCGGTTCGCCGGTTCGGTCCACGGACTGCATCGCTCAGTCGCGGAAGAGGTTGAACTAAGCGACCACAAGTTCTGTCCCGGTGAGACGGTCGTCGTGAACTATGCGGCCGCCAACCGCGACGCGCGCGAGTTCGACGAGCCGAACAAGTGCATTCTCGACCGGCAAACAAACCGCCACCTCGGGTTCGGAGCCGGCGTCCATCGCTGTCTGGGCTCCAATCTCGCCCGGCTCGAGTTTCGGGTGGGCGTCGAACAGACCCTGAATCGGATACCCGACTACGCCATCCCCCCTAGGGCAAAAGTTGATTTTCACGGGAACTCGGTCACCCGGGGCTACCGCGCCCTGCCCGTCGTCTTCACGCCGGGCGCCCGCATCGGCCGGTGAGAGGCGGCATGCGACCGCCGATCCGTCTCGCAGCCAACGTAATAGCGACATCAGGGAGGAACCCGTGGACAAGCAAGATCTTCAGTGGATGATCTCCGTCGATGACCACATCATCGAGCCCCCGAACCTATGGGTCGACCGCGCATCGGCCGCCGACCGCGATCGAGTGCCACACGTGGAGCGCATCGACGGCGTCGATACGTGGATATACGACCAAGCGCGCGCGTCGGTGATGGGCATCCTGGTCGCGGCTCACCAGCGGCCGCCCGAATACTCGCCGCTGCCAGTGAATTACGACGAGATGCCTCGTGCCTACTTCGACCCGGTCGCCCGCATCCCTGACATGGACGAGGACCATGTGATCGCGGGACTGAACTTTCCGTTCTTCCCACGGTTCTGTGGTCAGATGTTCGCCCACCTCGGTGACCGCGACCTGGCTCTCAAGTGCGTGCGGGCCTATAACGACTTCGTCATCGATGAGTGGTGCGCGGCGGCGCCTGGTCGCTACATCCCAATGGTCATCGTCCCGTTGTGGGATACCCGACTGGCCGTCGAGGAGACGCTGCGGTGCGCCGGCAAGGGCGCGAAAGCCATTGCCTTCTCGGAGAACTTGCACCCGCTGGGATTTCCGTCCATCCACTCGGGAGCATGGGATGATTTCTTCGCGGTGGTGAACGAGACGAAGATGCCGCTGTGCACACACATCGGCTCGTCGTCGGTTAGTCCCACTACGTCGCCTGACGCACCTTTCGGGGTTCAGGCGGTCAACATCAATCTCAATCTGGCGAACTCAACCACGGATTGGTTGTTCTCGGGCAAGCTGCAGAAATACCCCGATCTGAAGATCGTGCTGGCCGAGGGCGGCATCGGCTGGATCCCTTACCTCATCGAGCGTGCTGAACATGTCGCCGCCGACTACCAATACCTGCGCGCCAACAACTGGGCGGTTGACCCCGCCACGATGCGCTTGACCCCGGTGCCAACCGATCCTGAAATTTTCCCGAAGGCTCCGCGGCAGCTCTTCCGCGACCACATGTACGGCTGTTTCATCGAGGATGACTTCGGGGCGGCCAATCTCGACTTCATCGGCGTCGACAATGTGATGATCGAAACGGACTATCCGCACACCGACAGCCTTTGGCCCAACTCCCTTCAGGCCGCTCACAAGGCACTCGACGGTCGGTCCGACCTCGACAAGTACAAGGTGCTGCAGGGCAATGCCCGCCGGGTTTTCGACTTTGAGCCCGCCCCGTATCCGGCGCTGGCGTAGTCAATCCCTTTCACTGGCCGACGGATTCGTTTGATGCGGGAGTACCAGAGCTTCATCGACGGTAAGTGGTTGAGCGACAATGCCCTCGGCACCATCGACGTCATCGATCCGGCCACCGAGGAGTTGATCGGACGAGTCGTCGAGGGTGGACAAAAGCAGGCGGCCATGGCGATCGAGGCTGCCAGGCGGGCTTTCGACGAAGGGCCATGGCCATGGATGTCCGTCCGGGAACGGGCAAAGATCATCAAGCGGTTCGCTGAGATCCTCGACGAGCGCAAAGCGGAGCTTCGGGAGCTGATCGTCGCCGAGATCGGCTCGACCGGCTTCATCACGGACCTGATTCAGGTTGGCGGTGCCATCGAGGCGGCCCACTACTACGGCGAGTTCGTCGAACATGATGTGACGTGGGTGGAGACACCGGGCGGCCCCGTGGTTTCGCCGACCGGCCTGGGCGGCGTGACAGTGGTCCGCGAACCGGTCGGGGTGGTCGGAGTCATCACGCCGTTCAACTTTCCTTTCTCGATCAACATTCAGAAGTGCCTGGCTGCCTTGGCTGTCGGCTGCACTGTGGTACTCAAGCCACACCCGTGGACTCCGATGAACGCCCTGGAGCTGGCCAAGGTTGGCGAGCAAGCGGGCCTCCCGCCCGGGGTGTTCAACGTGGTCGTGGGCGGTGCCGACGTGGGAGAGGAGCTGTGCACGCACCGAGGCGTTGACATGATCGGGTTCACCGGTTCGACGGCGACCGGTCGGCGCATCCGCGAACTATCGGCGGCAACGATGAAACGCGCACAGCTGGAGCTGGGCGGCAAGAGTGCGCACCTCGTTCTCAGCGATGTCACCGAAAGTGACGTTGCGGGAATAGGATTCGGTCAGGTGCTGATGCATGCCGGACAGGCATGCACCGTCACGTCGCGACTTCTGTTGCCCGAGCACCTGCTCGAAGCGTATGTCGAGGGCCTCAAAGCGATGGCCCCGATGATTACCGTCGGCGATCCGCGTGATCCCGCAACTGTCGTCGGTCCGCTGATCAGGGATCAGCAGCGTCAGCGAATTGAATCCTTCGTTCAGGCGGGCTTACAAGACGGCGCGCGGCTGGTGGTCGGCGGCAAACGTCCCGAACATCTCGAACGCGGCTTCTACTACGAACCGACGGCATTTGTCGACTGCCGCAGCGACATGCGCCTATGCCAGGAGGAGGTGTTCGGGCCTGTGCTGGCGGTGATGACCTATCGCTCCGAAGACGAAGCCATCCGCATCGCGAACGACTCCATCTAC
>NZ_LZKV01000095.1:0-10723 GCF_001672995.1 Mycobacterium sp. 1482292.6
GCAGCCGTTGCTGGAACAGGCCGTCGGCCAGCAGGTATGAGGCGACCACGACACGGCTACCGGCGCGGCGCGCGCGGGCCCGCTCCACGGCCTCGGCCAGCTGTGGATCGCCGGTGGCCGCGAACGCCAGGCTCACCCGTGATCCGGTCAACGCGGACAACAACGTCGCGGTGGTGTGCAGGTCCGCGCGCGCCTTGTCATCCGAGGTTCCCGCGGCCGCCAATATCACCGAATCGCCCGGACGCCAGCCGCATTTCACCAACTGGTCGCCGACGATGCGGGCGATCTGACCGCTCGGACCCAACGCGGGGGTGACGAGCACGTTCGGATGGCCGCTGGCCGCCACGTGCGCGGGCAGGTCGGCGCGGACGTGGTATCCGCGCGACAGGAACGCGGGCACCACGATGGCGGGCCGGTCGTCCGCCTTCACGCGCACCAGGACCTCGCTGGGGGTGGGGCCCACCACGTCCACGAAGGCGACGTCGACTTGGCTGCGGACCAGCGTACTCACCTGTGCCGCAAGGTCTTCGACCATCGCCACACCGCCAGGGCGGCGGGTGCCGTGTGCTACCAGGATCAGTGCCATGGGGAGTCTTCCGGATGATCGATCGCAAGACGGTAGCCGCGCTTGACCACCGTTGCGACGATGTTCTTGTCGCCCAACGCCGTTCGCAACCGCAGCACCGCGGTATCGACGGCGTGCGGGTCGTTACTGTTGCCGGGCAGCACCCGGAGCAAGTCGTTGCGCGCGACGACATCGCCGGGGCGTTGCGCCAGCGCCCGCAGGGTCGCCATGCCCGACCCCGACAGGGACTTCACCGAACCGTCGACCAGCACGCAGGTCCCGCGGATCTCGATGTCGTGGCCGGCCGCGCGGATGGTGCACGACCGCAGGGGCGGGAGTTCCTGGGCGATGTGGCGGGCCAGCGCCCCCAACCTCATTCGCTCTGGTGACGACGTCGGGATCCCGGCACGGATCAACGGTTGCGCGGTGACCGGGCCGACGCACATCGCGTGCACGTCACTGCGAAGCGCTTGCAGCAGTTGGTCTTCGATGCCCAACTCACGGCTGCGCTCCAACAGCGCCGCGCCGGCGGGGGCGGAGGTGAAGGTCACCGCGTCGAACTGGCGCCGCGCGACCGAGGCGACGAGCTGGTCGAAGTCACCGCCGGCCGGCGTTGGCTTCCAGCGGTATACGTGAATGGGCACCACCTGGGCGCCCGCCGATCGCAAGCCGTTGATGAATTCGGGGAACGGATCCCACCCGTCGGCTGCGCCGTGCAGCTGGACGGCGATGCGCTTGCCGGCGACATCCGACTCGAGAAGGTAGCGCAGGACCTCGCGCGACGATTCGGATTTGGGCGACCACTCTTCGTGTAATCCGGCGGCGCGCAAGGCCCCCGTCGCCTTCGGGCCGCGGGCCACGATCCGCGACTTGGCAAGTGACGCCAGCAGTTGGGTGGCCAGGCCCCACCCGTCGGCCGCGGCGACCCAGCCGCGAAAGCCGATGCCGGTGTGCGCCACCAAGATATCCGGCGGCTCCGCGATCACCGCCTCGGTGTGGTTCTGCAGTTCTTCGTCTTCGGGCAACGCGATAATGTTGATGGCCGCGGCGCTGGACACCTCCGCGCCGTTGCGGCGCAGCAACGCGCACAGCTCCTCGGCGCGGTTCGCCGATGTGACGGCGATCCGGTAGCCGGTCAGCGGCGCGGAGTCTGGTGGGGCCAGTTGGGGGGCCATATGAAGTGTGTATGCCTGCGACGTTTCCGTTGCGTTACCGGTCAATTGCTGTGGCATTGCCCGTGTTGCGAGCCGGCTCACACGCGGGCCGCCTCGGTTTCCGGTGCCGACCCGGACAGGCCGGGCGCGGCTGCGGGCCGGCGCGCATAGACCGTCCAGGTCATGATCGCCGCCACCACATAGGACACCAGGAACACCCAGTAGGCCGACGTTTCGGTGCCGGTGCTCAGGTACGACTGGCGCAGCGCCAGGTTGATCCCCACGCCCCCGAGCGCACCGACGGCGGAGCAGACGCCGATCAGCGATCCCGCCTTCGCGCGGGCCCAATGACGACGTTCGTCCTCGCTCGCGTCCAGTGAACGGCTGCGCGCCTCGTAGACCGACGGGATCAGCTTGAACACCGAACCGTTGCCCATGCCGGACAGGACGAACAACACCATGAAGCCGGTGACGTAGCCGATCATGCTGACGGAGTGGGCCGCGGCGTGGTGGTCGTCGAAGGTGCTGATGGTGACCAGCAGCCCGGCGCTCAGGGTCATGCCGGCCAGGACGCCCAGGGTGACGCGGCTGCCGCCGAGCCGATCGGCCAGCCGGCCACCGTAGATGCGCGCCAGCGAGCCGAGCAGGGGCCCGAGGAAGGCCAGCTGCGCGGCGTGCAGCGCCGCATGCTTGGGGCTTTCCCCGGCTTCGGCGAAGTTGACCTGCATCACCTGACCGAAGGCGAAGGAAAAGCCGATCCAGGAGCCGAAGGTGGCGATGTAGAGCAGCGAGATCACATGCGTGTCGCGCTCGAACAGGATCGAGCGCATGGTGCTCAGCTGGGTGCCGTGGTTGACGTTGTCCATGAACAAGGCGGCCGCGATGCCGACGACGACCAGCAACACCAGGTACACCGCGCACACCCAGTACGGCGCCTCGTGGCCGGCGGTGGCCAGCACCAGCAGGCCGACCAACTGGATCACCGCCACCCCCAGATTGGCGACGCCGGCGTTGACGGCCAGCGCGGCGCCCTTGAGTCGCTGCGGGTAGAAGGCGTTGACGTTGGCCAGCGAGGCCGCGTAGTTGCCGCCGCCCAGCCCCGTCAGGGCGGCGCACAGCACGAACGGCCACAGCGGCACACCGGGATTGGCCAGCAGCGCGATGGTGCCGGCCGTCGGGATCAGCAACACGAAGGCCGAGAACGTCGTCCAGTTGCGACCGCCGAAGGCGGCGATGCCCAAGGTGTACGGGATCCGCGCGCAACCACCGACCAGGGTGGCGACCGCGCCGAGCAGCAGCTTGTCGCCGGCGGAGAAGCCGTAGACCGACCCCGGCATGAACAACGCCATGACGGGCCACAGGGTCCAGATCGAAAACGCCACGTGGTCACCGGCGATGGTGCACAGCAGGTTGCGCCGGGCGATCTTCTTGTTGCCGGCCTCCCAGGCCGTCGTGTCTTCCGGATTCCAGTCCGCGATGCGGTGGTTGCGGCCCATCCGATCGTCACCTTTCTTCGCCACGGCGGTTATGCCTGTCGCCGTATCACGGAAAGCGATTGCGCCCCAATGGCATCGCGTCGACCGGCGTGCATACAGATCCTCTCCTCAGGCCCCACGAACCGCCGCATCGGGCCGCCGCCGCGCCAGGGGTCACCGCGCTCGCCCGATATCGGGAAAGCGGTTCGGAGACTGGCTTTCGACGCTTGGGCACCCCGAATGGGCGGGCATGCCCCGCCGTATGGTCCGATGCTCACATTTACGACGCGAACGGGTCAACCGGAACGGGCCGATATCGCCTGTTAGTTGTTTACCAGTTATCTGGTAACTGCCTGAGGGGCAATCAGTTCGCGAGGCCGCGGTTCATCGGCCGTGAATGGGCGCCACCATCAAGTGATTTCACACATCCGGCCGCCGCGGTGTGAGCTGGGATACAGGCGATTCCCGCGCCGACGATTCGGCGGGCGAGATCTAGGAAAACGGCCAACTCGCGGCACCGGACTGGGCGCCCACCAGGGACCTGGGCCGCGCCCAGTGCAGTCGCACGGTCTGGCCGGGCCGCACCTGGGCGATCTTGTCCACGTCCTCGTCGACCACCACGCCGATCACCGGGTAGCCGCCGGTGACGGGATGGTCGGGTCCCAGGATCACCGGTAAACCGTTGGGGGGCACCTGAATTGCGCCGCGGGTGGCGCCCTCGCTGGGCAGCTGGCGGTCCGGGTAGCAGTGCTGCAGCGGCCGGCCCGTCAGCCGCATCCCCACCCGGTCGCTGCGATCCGAGGCCACCCAATCGGTGTGTACCAGGGCGTCGGGATCGACGAACCAGTCGTCGCGCGGCCCGGGCACCACGGACAGCTCGACGACATGGTCGGTGATGGCCGCGACCGGCGCCTGGTCCAGCTCGGGGTAGGCGTCGGTGTGCTCGCCGATCGGCAGGCGGTCACCGCTGCGCAGCGGCGCCGGGCCGATGGCCGACATCACGTCGTAGCTGCGCGACCCGAGCACCGGCTCCACGCAGATGCCGCCGCGGATCGCCAGATAGCTGCGCAGCCCCGCGCGCGGCGCGCCCAGCGAGATCACCTCGCCATCGCGCACATGATGAATGCTGTTGGTGCCGAACTTGATTCCGTTGACCGTGGGGTCGGTGTCGGCGCCCGTCACCGCGATGTCCACGTCACCGCCGGTGACCCTGGCCGCGAAACCACCGAACGTCACCTCCACGGTGGCGCGGTCGTCGGGGTTGGCCACCAGCCGGTTGGCCAGCTTGTGCGCGCGCCGGTCGGCTGCTCCCGAGCGGCTCACGCCCAGGTGGGCCAGCCCCGGGCGACCGAGGTCTTGGACGACGGCGAACGGTCCGGTGCGCAGGATCTCCAGGATCGGCACGGCTATCTCCTCAGGTATCTAGACGGCCCGGAACTGAACCCACATGCCCTGCGCCAACAACGCCGGGTTCGGCCGCTGCAGATCCCACAGCACCGCGTCGGTGTGGCCGATCAGTTGCCACCCGCCGGGGGACTGCCGCGGGTAGACCGCGCTGAATTCACCGGCGAGGCCGACCGAGCCGGCGGGCACCGATGTCCTCGGCTCGGGGCGGCGCGGCACCCGCAGGCGCGGATCGCCGTCGACCAGATAGGCGAAACCGGGTGCGAATCCACTGAATCCGACCCGCCACGGCGTGGCGGTGTGGGCGTCGATCACCGCCGCGATGGTCAGTCCGGTGCGGTCGGCGACCTCGGCCAGGTCCGGGCCGTCGTAGACGACGTCGATGACCACGTCGGCGCGGCGCGCCGAGGCGGCCCCCGGGGCGGCGTCGACGCGCATCTTGCGCAGCCGCTGACGGATGACGCCCTGAGAGCGCGGGCCGTCCAGCTTCACCAGCACCGTGCGGGCGGCCGGCACGACGTCGACCACGCCCGGTATCGCCGCGGCGCGCAGCGCGTCCGCCCATGCCAATACCTCGGCGGTACTGCCGCATTGCACCATCAGCGCGCGGTCGCCGTAGTCCACGACGGTGTTGCCGACCAGCTCCGTCGGCAGGTTGTGGGCCAGGTCGCCGCTAAGATCCGTCACGCTCATTACTCGACGGTAACCCCGGGATCGGGGCCTGTGCGAGGGGCGGGCGACGGATTTTCGAGCACTGCCAGAGCTGCCTTAGCAAACGCTCAAACAGCCACGCCCGCGCGCGTGGCTACCCCAGGATCTTGGTGATCAGCGGGGGCAGCTGGTCGGCGATGACCGGGTAGCTCAGCGGCGACGCGAACGCGATGGCGCCGGCCTGGTCCTTGGTGGTGAAGATGTGGCGGTTCTGCGCCGTGGTCAGCGACCCGGCCACCTCCGGGTCGGCCAGTATCGCCTTCTGATCGTCGGGGTTCTGGGTCGTCCAGATCACCAGGTCGGCGGAATCGAGCACCGCCTTGATGTGATCGCGCGGGATGACGGCGCGCTGATCGGTGCCGAAGGGTTTGATGCTGTCGGAGATGACCAGGCCCATCTGGTTCAGAAAGTCCGTCCGCCAGCCCGCCATGGTGGCGACGACCGTGCCCTGCCACAGCGCGCCGTGCATCAGCAGCGCCTTCTTGCCGGTCCATTGCTGATTCTTCTTGCCGATGTCGGTGAACTTCTGGTCGACGCCGTCGATCAACGACTTCATCTGGTCGGCCTGGAAGACCGCCTGCCCGACGGTGGTGGCCTGCTCCTTCCACGGCTCGAAAAAGGCGTCGCCGTCCGACTGGGCGACGGTCGGGGCGATCGCGGAGAGCTTCTGATAGGTGTCGGCGTCCAGGCCGGCGTTGACGGCCACGATCAGATCCGGTTTCAGGCCGGCGATCTGGTCGACGGGAATGCCGTTGTCCAGGTTCAGCACCGTCGGCTGCGCCCCGCCGAGCTTGGGCGTGGCCCACGGCCAGACCGCGGACGGTTGGTCACCGAACCAGTTGGTCACCGCGATCGGCACCACCCCGACGGCGAGCAGGTCGTCCTGCTCGGTGTAGCCGGCGCTGACGACGCGCTTGGGTGGTTCTTTGATGACGGTCTGACCGAACAGGTGGGTGATCGTCACCGAGCCCGGGGTGGCGCCCGGAGCCGGTTTGCTTGACGAGCACCCCGCCACGAGCTCGGAGAGCGCGGTCGCGCCGCCGATCGCGGCGACCCCGGCAGCCCCTGCGAGCTGCAAGAATCCCCGTCGATTCCATCCCTGTCGCATCGCGTGAGAGTATCGCGTTCCGCCCGCACAAATGCATCGCCGCGCTGTTGAGGCCCTTAGCCCAGCGGCATGCCGGCGTCCATGAAATCCAGGGCCCGATAGATGGTGTCGGCGGTCTTGGGGGCGCTGTCGAAGGCGGCCATCATGGCACCCGTCAACGCGCCGGCGAACACCCGGACCTCGAAATCGTCTGCGGCACGGCCGATTCGGTGCGCGATCGCCTCGGCGGCGACCGTCACGGTGCGGTAGTACTCGTCGTACATCGCCGCCTTGAGCTCGGGTATGGAGAACATCAGCCGCTGCCGGGTGCTCTCGAACTCCAGCTGGTCGTCGGGCAACTCGGCGATGACGGCCGCGTAGGCCCGGCGGAAGGCCTGGGCCGGAGACAGGTTGAGCGGCTGGGCCTTCAACGCCTCGAGGATCAGCGGGTCCAGGTCGTCGGCGAGCAGCAGCGATTCCTTGGACGGGAAATAGCGGAAGAAGGTGCTCGGCGACACGTCGGCCGCCTCGGCGATCTGTTCGACGGTGGTCGCGGCGAAGCCGTTCTCCTCGATGAGGCGAAACGCCTCGCGCCGGATGGCGCGGCGGGTCTTGATCTTTTTGCGCTCCCGTAGGCCCAGGGGAGCCTCAGTCACCTGCATGAGCCGATTGTCGCGCATCGAGCCCTCGCCGTGGGTTCGCGACATCTTGCGTTGCAGAGTTCTGACAAACGGGTCCTGGCCGCTGCAATTTCTGCGTATCGCCTACGTAACTGTGCACACGCAGTCCGGTAACAGTGCCTCTTTAGCGTCGAGTGGTCACTGCCCGCGCCCCATTCAAGCCAGGAGTCCCACCAGATGACCTCGACCATCACCCCGGCATCGCAGCCCGCGCCACCGCGCGAGTCTCGCAAGGGGCGGCACTGGATCGATGACTGGCGGCCCGAAGACCCCGAATTCTGGGAGACCACCGGCAAGCCGATCGCCCGGCGGAACCTGATCTTCTCGATCTTCGCCGAGCACGTCGGCTTCAGCGTGTGGATGCTGTGGAGCATCGTGGTGGTGCAGATGACGGCCGGGGCGCACGGGCACCCCGCGGCGTCCGGGTGGGCGCTGACCGCCAGCCAGGCCCTGTGTCTGGTGGCCGTGCCCAGCGGTGTCGGGGCGTTCCTGCGGCTGCCCTACACCTTCGCGGTTCCGCTGTTCGGCGGCCGCAACTGGACGACCATCTCGGCGGCGCTGCTGCTGATCCCCTGCCTGCTGCTGGCCTGGGCGGTGAGCCATCCCGGCATCCCGTTCGTCGCGCTGGTGGCGATCGCCGCGACCGCCGGCTTCGGCGGCGGCAACTTCGCCTCGTCGATGGCCAACATCTCGTTCTTCTACCCGGAGAAGGACAAGGGCTGGGCGCTCGGCCTGAACGCGGCCGGCGGCAACATCGGGGTGGCGGTGGTGCAGAAGATCATCCCGCCCATCGTCATCGCCGGCGGCGGGATGGCGCTGTCGCGCGCCGGACTGTTCTACGTGCCGCTCGCGGTGGTGGCCGCGATCTGCGCGTTCCTGTTCATGAACAACCTCACCGAGGCGAAGGCCGACGTGAAGCCGGTGCTGGAGTCGCTGCGGCACCCCGACACCTGGATCATGTCGCTGCTGTACATCGGCACCTTCGGTTCGTTCATCGGCTACTCGGCCGCCTTCCCGACCCTGCTCAAGACGGTTTTCGGGCGCGGTGACATCGCCCTGGCGTGGGCCTTCCTGGGTGCCGGCATCGGATCGGTCATCCGGCCGCTCGGCGGCAAGCTGGCCGACCGGATCGGCGGCGCCCGCATCACCGCGGCCAGCTTCGTGATGCTGGCGATCGGGGCGGCGGCGGCGCTGTGGGCGGTCAACGCGGTCAACCTGCCGGCCTTCTTCGCCAGCTTCATGTTCCTGTTCGTCGCCACCGGCATCGGCAACGGTTCGACCTACCGGATGATCTCGCGGATCTTCAAGATCAAGGGCGAGCTGGCCGGAGGCGACCCCGACACCATGGTGGGCATGCGCCGGCAGGCCGCCGGTGCGCTGGGCGTCATCTCGGCGGTGGGCGCGTTCGGCGGGTTCGTCGTCCCGCTGGCCTACGCGTGGTCGAAATCGGAGTTCGGCAGCATCGAACCGGCGCTGCGGTTCTACATCGTGTTCTTCCTCGCCCTGCTCGGCGTCACCTGGTACTGCTACCTGCGCAAGCACAACGCGATCACGCGGGTCGGGATCTAGCGTCAGGACGGCTTCTGCCGGCCGCCGTATCCCTGCCCCTCCTTTTTCCAAGGGCTGTAGTCGGCGATCAGCTCCTCCTGCGGAGGCCGTTGGTCTTCGGGAACGTGCTGCAGGTTGATCCGGATCCGGTACCAGATCGAACTGGGCCCGCGCATCCCATCGACCAGGACGTCGATCGGCTGCAGCCGGCCGGCCGCCGCGGGATAGCGCTCGCGCCAGACGTCCAGCGCCGCCATCGCCTCGTCCTTGGTCTTGGTGCGGGCGATCTCGATCAGCGGCATCGCCGACTGCCGCCTGCCGCCGGTGCCCTTGCCGCGCGTGCCCGACCCTTTCGGGGCGCGCTCGGGCGGCCCCATCTCCTCGGCCAGCACCAGCAGCCGGTCGAGTGCGCCGACGGCGTCGTCCATCCCGGCCCAGGGGTCGCCCAGTTCGGCGAACCGGGCGGGCACGGTGTCGATGGTGAACGCCTCGGGCCGGCAACCGGCGACCTCGTCCCAGTGCAGCGGTGTCGAGACTCGGGCGTCCGGCGTCGCCCGCACGGAGTAGGCCGACGCGACCGTGCGGTCCTTGGCGTTCTGGTTGAAGTCGACGAAGACGCCCTCGCGTTCTTCCTTCCACCAACGGCTGGTCGCCGCCTCGGGCACGCGCCGCTCGACTTCGCGGGCAACGGTCTGCGCGGCCAGCCGCACCTGGCGAAACTCCCAGCGCGGCGCGATGCGGGCATAGATGTGAAAGCCGCGCGACCCCGAGGTCTTGGGCCACGCGGTCAGGCCGTAGTCCTCGAGCACCTCGCGGGCCGCCAGCGCGACGTCCACGATGCGTCGCCAGGAGACCCCGGGCATCGGATCCAGGTCGACCCGCAGCTCGTCGGGGTGATCGAGGTCGTCGGCCAGCACCGGGTGCGGGTTGAGGTCGACGCAGCCCAGGTTGATGGCCCAGGCCAGCCCCGCGGCGTCGTGGATCACCGCTTCGGCGGCGGAAGTGCCTCGGGCGTAATGCAGTTCGGCAACGTCGATCCAGTCCGGGCGTTTGGCCGGGGCGCGCTTCTGGAACACCGCTTCTTCCGTGATGCCCTTGACGAAGCGCTTCAGGATCATCGGGCGGCCGGCCACACCGCGCAGCGCGCCGTCGGCGACGGACAGGTAATAGCGGACCAGGTCGAGCTTGGTGTACGGGCTGCCGGAGAATCCAGTGGTTTCGCGGCCGCTCGCGCGGGGGAACACCACCTTGTCCGGATGGGTGATCGTGACCTGGCGCCCGGCCACCTCCAGCGAAACCGGACGGGTCATGCGGTTCATGCTAATTCGCCAGAATTTCTGGCCGTACTGAGACGGACGTCACATAAGGTGGATTCCATGCCTAACCTCCTCGGCCTCCCCGGTCAGGCCGCCGCGAAAGTCCAGCAATACGTCGAACGCGGCTCGGCCGAACTGCACTACGTGCGCAAAATCTTCGAATCGGGTGCCTTCCGGATCGAGCCGCCGCAGAACTACGCCGCGATGGCCGCCGACATCTACAAGTGGGGCGAGTTCGGCATGTTGCCGGCGCTCAACGCCAGGCGCCATCCCGACCGCGCGGCGTGCATCGACGAAGAGGGTGAATTCACCTACAAGGAGCTGGACGACGCCGCGCACGCGGTCGCCAACGGGCTGATCGACAAGGGCGTCAAGGGCGGCGACGGCGTCGCCATCCTGGCCCGCAACACGCGTTGGTTCCTGATCGCCTACTTCGGCGCCGCCCGGGTGGGCGCCCGCATCATCCTGCTCAACAGCGAGTTCTCCGGTCCGCAGATCAAGGAGGTGTCCGAGCGGGAGGGCGCCAAGCTGGTCATCTACGACGACGAGTACACCAAGGCGGTCAGCAAGGCGTCTCCGGAGCTGGGCAAGCTGCGGGCGCTCGGGACCAACCCCGACAGCGACGAGCCGTCGGGCAGCGAGGACGAGACGCTGGCCGACCTGATCGAGCGCAGCGACAAGAAGCCCGCGCCGAAGGCGAGCAAGCACTCGTCGATCATCATCCTGACCAGCGGCACCACCGGCACCCCGAAGGGCGCGAACCGCAGCACCCCGCCGACGCTG
>NZ_LZKV01000096.1:0-25827 GCF_001672995.1 Mycobacterium sp. 1482292.6
CGGCCAGCGCGGCGACACCGCCTGCGGCGGTCAACGCCGGCGGGTAAGCCCTAACAGCTGCGCGTCGAAGAACTCGTCCAGCGCCAGCTGTCCGGCGGAGGTGGCCAGCGCGCGGGCGATCGGCGTCCCGGGCCCGGTGGAGTTGGTGGCCAGGGCGACATCAGCTTTGAGCACCGGATCAACCATTTCCACCGCCCGGATGTCGCTGCCCAGCGGCGACGTCCACAGCCACGTGTGCGGCACGATGGACGCACAGTTGCCTGCCGATGCCTGCGCGAATAACGATGCCACGGAATCAGTTTCGACCTGTGGGTTGACGACGATGGAATGGTCGGCGAAGGCCTTGTCGATGATCTGGCGATCGCGCATGTCGGGCGTGAGCAACGCCAACGGCAATTGCGCGGCCTGCGCCCAGTTCATCGTGGCCGCACCGGATCCCACCATGTCCGCCGGCGCCAGCAGCACGTAGCGCTCCTGGTAGAGCGGGACCAAGTTCACGTCGTGGGCCTCGTCGGGCGCCGCGTGCACGATGGCGGCATCGAGCTCGAATTCGCGCAGGCGCCGGTACAGTTCGCTTGCGGCGAGCCGGGAAAGGATGTGCACCTTCACCAACGGGTGTGCCGAACAGAACGCCGAGAGCACCAGCGACGCCGTCGTGGACGCGGTGGGGACGGTCCCCAACCGCAGCGTCCCGGTGATGCCCGAGCGCACGGCGTCCACCTCGGATTTGAAGGCGTCGTGCTCGGCGAGAATCCGCCTGGCCCACACCACCAACCGCTCGCCTTCGGGCGTGAGGCCCTCGAAGCTGTGCCCGCGGTTGATCAGCGTGACGTTCAGTTCCCGTTCCAGCTTGGCGATCGAGGCCGACAACGCGGGCTGGGATACGAAGCACTTTTCGGCAGCCCGGGCGAAGTGCCGCTCGGAAGCGACCGCAACGAAGTACTCCAACTGACGGAAGAGCATCCGCACTCCCTCGTATTCGGGCTCGGCCTTCGGGCGCCGATCCGCTGAGGCTAACGCGTTGCCGGCGGGCGGGCCAAGCAAGTCCGCGTGCGCCGGCCACCGGGTTGCGGCGAGGGATCGACACATCCGGGCCGCTCGGCGTCGCGATCCCGCGAGAACCGAAGTATCGGTGCCGCTTTCACGCAGGTGCGGCCCGAGTCCGCTGCCCGGCCCGCGGGACGGCGCTCGGCCACCATGCCCACCTGCCGCGCTGCTGACGCAACTGAACCCGATCGGTGATCGGATCGTGACCGTGGCGAGCGGACCGAGCTGTCATTGTTTGCTGAAACCGGTGGTCAGTGGGTAACCAGTAGGATGTTCGTGTGTTGATCGCACCATCTCGAAGGGTGGACGCTATGCGCCGAGGCGTTCGTTATCTATTTGTTATGGTCGCGATCACGGCGATAGGCCTGATCGCGCCGGTCGGTCGCGGCACCGCCGCGGTGCCGGTACCGCAACCCACCCCCGAAGTTGCCTCGGTTTTGCCCGCTAACGGCGCCTTGGTGGGGGTGGCCCACCCCGTCGTGGTGACGTTCACCGCCCCCGTCGCCGATCGGTCGGCCGTCGAGCGGTCGATCCACGTCACCTCGCCCAGCGGTACGGAGGGGCACTTCGAGTGGATCCACAACTCCGTGGTGCAGTGGGTGCCGAATCAGTACTGGCCCGCCCACACCCACGTCTCGGTGGGAATTCAGGCCCTGACGACCGGCTTCGACACCGGGGAAGCGCTGCTCGGCGTCGCCAGCATCTCCAAGCACACCTTCACGGTGAGTAGGGACGGCGAGGTGCTGCGCACCATGCCGGCGTCGATGGGCAAGCCCAGCCGGCCCACCCCGATCGGCAGTTTCACCGCGCTGGAAAAGCAGCGCACCGTGGTGATGGACTCGCGGACCATCGGCATCCCGCTGAGCTCCCCCGAGGGTTACAAGATCACCGCCTCATACGCCGTTCGCGTCACCTGGAGCGGCGTCTACGTGCACTCGGCGCCCTGGTCGGTCGATTCCCAGGGCTACGCCAACGTCAGCCACGGTTGCATCAACCTCAGCCCCGACAACGCCGCCTGGTACTTCAACGAGGTGAATGTCGGCGACCCCATTCAGGTCGTGGCCTGAGCCGCACCGCCCACCTCTCCACCCGCGTGTGACAACCGTCACAACGGCTGAACGGAAGCCTGCACCGCGGGGGTTCGTTCCGGTAGACGACTGGATCTGAACGAGAGGCGGGCCATGACCGATGAAGCGAAGCGCGCGAAAGGCAGCTCCACAGGCCCGATCAGCGCGGTGCGCCGGCAGGTAGCCCACCGCATCAGCGATCTGGACGCCCGCGACGAAGAGTTCCGCACCACCAAGCCCGAACCCGACCTGCAGAGCGCGGCACGCCAACCCGGTCTGCGGCTGCCGCAGATCCTGGAAATCTTCGCCCAGGGTTATGCCGAGCGGCCCGCACTGGGCTGGCGCGCCCGCTCCTTGACCACCGACCCCGGCACCGGCCGCACCAGCGCGCAGCTACTGCCCCGATTCGACACCATGACCTACCGCGAGCTGTGGGCCGATGTCCGCGCCATCGCCGCAGCATGGCGACACGACGCCACCAACCCCGTGGCGCCCGGGGACTTCGTCGCCACCGTGGGTTTCGCGAGCGCCGAATACCTCACCATCGATCTCGTGTGCGGCTATCTCGGGCTGGTGGCCGTGCCGCTGCAGCACAACACGACCCCGTCACGACTGAAGCCGATCGTCGACGAGGTCGAGCCGTCCGTATTGGCCGCCGGTGTCGGCTATCTCGACCTCGCCGTCGACGCGGCGCTCGGCAGCTCGTCGTTGCGGCGGGTGGTGGTCTTCGACTACCAGCCCGAGGTCGACGACCAGCGCGAGGCCGTCGAACGCGCGCAGGCCAAGCTGTCTGGCGCCGGCATCGCGGTGACCATCGAGACGCTCGCGCAGGTGATCGAGCGCGGACGAAACCTGCCACCGGAGCCGATGTTCACCGGCGACACCGATGAGCGACTGGCCATGATCATGTACACGTCGGGCAGCACCGGATTGCCCAAGGGCGCCATGTACACCGAGCGGATGCTCTGCAAGCTGTGGACCACCGAACTGATGCCCGACTTCGCGGACACGCCGGTCATCAATGTGAACTTCATGCCGCTGAATCACCTGGGCGGCCGGATACCGCTGTCGACGGCGTTCCAGGCCGGCGGCACGAGTTATTTCGTCCCGGAAAGCGATCTGTCGACGTTGTTCGACGACTGGAACCTGGTGCGCCCCACCGAAATGGGGCTGGTGCCGCGGGTGGCGGAGATGCTGTACCAGCGCTACCAGAGTGCGGTCGACCGACTCGAGCTGTCGGGCGTCGAGACGCCCGCCGCCGAGGCGCAGGCACAAGCCGAGCTGCGTGAGCAGGTCCTTGGTGGACGCGTGGTGACCGCGTTCTGCGGCACGGCGCCGCTGGCGGCAGAGATGCGCGCTTTCATCGAGACCTGTTTGGACGTCCACGTTCTCGACGGCTACGGCCTGACCGAGGTGGGCATGGTGACCAAGGACGGGCGGATCACCCAGCCCCCGGTGCTGGACTACAAGCTCATCGATGTGCCCGAGTTGGGGTATTTCCGCACCGACAAGCCTTATCCGCGAGGCGAATTGCTGGTGAAGTCGCTGACCGCCACGCCCGGATATTTCAAGCGACCCGATGTCACCGCCAAGGCGTTCGACGCCGACGGCTATTACCGCACCGGTGACGTGATGGCCGAGCTGGAGCCGGGCCGGCTCTCCTATGTCGACCGCCGCAACAACGTACTGAAGTTGGCCCAGGGTGAGTTCGTCGCCGTCGCGCGCCTGGAAGCGGTGTTCTCCAGCGCGGCTCTGGTGCGTCAGATCTTCATCTACGGCAACAGCGAACGGCCCTACCTGCTGGCCGTGGTCGTTCCGACCGACGACGCCGCCCAGAGGTTCGCCGGCGACGCCGACGGGCTCAAGGCCGCCCTCGGCGAATCCCTGCGCCAGACGGCGAAACTCGCCGAGCTGCAGTCCTACGAGGTGCCCGTCGACTTCCTGGTGGAGACCGAGCGGTTCAGCGAGGACAACGGCCTGCTGTCCGGAGTGGGCAAGCTGTTGCGGCCAAAGCTCAAGGAGCACTACGGTGCTCGGCTCGAACAGCTGTACGCGGAGCTGGCCGAGAATCGGGTGACCGAACTGCGCGCGTTGCGCGAAGGCGCGGCCGAGCGCCCGGTGATCGTCACTCTCACCCGCGCCGCCGAGGCGCTGCTGGGCCTGGCCGGCGGTCCGCCGTCGCCCGACGCTCTGTTCATCGAGCTCGGCGGCGATTCCCTGTCGGCGCTCACGTTTTCCAACCTGTTGCGCGACATCTTCGACGTCGAGGTGCCGGTAGGAATGATCACCGGACCGGCGACCGATCTGGGTCAGCTCGCGAAATACGTTGAGGCCGAGCGTGAATCGGGATCACGGCGGCCGACGTTCGCCACGGTGCACGGGCAGGGCGCGACGCAGGCCTACGCCGCGGACCTCACGCTGGACAAGTTCATCGACGCCACCACCCTGGCCGACGCCCCGACGCTGCCGCACGTGACCGGCACACCGCACACCGTCCTGCTGACCGGCGCCAATGGTTATCTCGGGCGCTTCCTGCTCCTGGAGTGGCTCGAGCGGCTAGCCGGAACCGGCGGAAAACTGATCTCCATCATTCGCGCCGCGGACGCCTCGGCCGCCGCCAAACGGCTGGAGGGTGTCTTCGACAGCGGAGATCCGCACTTGCTGGAGCGGTTCCGCGCCCTGGCCGCCGACCATCTCGAGGTCATCGTCGGCGATATCGGCGAACCCAAACTTGGGTTGGCGCAGCCGACCTGGGAGCGCCTCGCGCAAACTGTGGACCTGATCGTGCATCCGGCCGCACTGGTCAACCACGTGCTGCCGTACGACCAACTCTTCGGCCCCAATGTGGTGGGCACCGCCGAGCTGATTCGGCTGGCCCTGACGACCCGGATCAAACCCGTCACGTACATGTCGACCGTCGCGGTGGCGCTGTCGGTCGATCCGTCCACGTTCACCGAGGATGGTGACATCCGCACCGTGAGTGCGTTACGGCCGGTCGACGACAGTTACGCGAACGGCTACGCGAACAGCAAGTGGGCCGGCGAGGTGTTGCTGCGCGAGGCGCACGACCTGTGCGGGTTGCCGGTCGCCGTGTTCCGGTCCGACATGATCCTGGCGCACAGCCGCTACGCCGGCCAGCTGAACGTGCCGGATGCGTTCACCCGGTTGCTGTTCAGCTTGTTGATCACCGGCATCGCGCCGGCCTCCTTCTACCAGACCGATCCACACGGAAACCGGGCGGTGGCCCACTACGACGGGCTGCCCGCCGACTTCGTGGCCGAAGCCGTAACCACGCTGGGTGAGCAGATCGCCACGGCCGCTGAGGCTTCCGGGACGTATCGGTCCTTCGATGTGATGAACCCGCACGACGACGGCGTCTCACTGGATGTGTTCGTCGACTGGCTGATCGCCGCCGGGCACGACATCCGGCGCATCGACGACTACGACGAATGGCTGAGCCGGTTCACGACGGCCATCCGCGCCTTGCCGGACAAGCAGCGTCAGCATTCGGTGCTGCCATTGCTGGACGCGTACCGCAAGCCGGAGACACCATTGCGCGGCGCGCCGGCCCCCACCGACGTGTTCCGTGCGGCCGTGCGGGCCGCGAAAATCGGTGCAGACCAAGATATTCCACACCTGTCGGCGGCGCTGATCGACAAGTACGTCGCGGATCTGGGCCTACTGGGCCTGGTGTAACGACGCCTGAGCTAGCCGGGGAGCCCGTGTTTGATCGCGGCATCCTGCTTGCGACCGATGTCGAGGGCGACCGCCGGATCGAGCGGATCGTTGGGCGCGCTGTCGAATTCCAGCGTGACCAGGGCCTTGCCTTCGGTGAAGACCAACACCGTCATCGCCTGGGAGTTGTCCGGTGAGGTGCCCGCAATGGTCACCCCGTTGGCGCCGACGGCAAGCGGTGCCCAGGTCCCGCTCACCTTGCCGTTGTAACTGCCTTGGGTGGTGGCCAATTCGGCCGCTGCCGCCGACGGGTCGGCGGCGATCACGATGGTGTCCCACAACCGGCGGCTGCTGTCGGCGTTGGCGAACAGCTGCGCGACTCCCGGCGCGTTGTTGGGGTTGAGCATGGGTGACTGGGGCGCGGTCAGACCGCCACCGACGTCGTTCGGCTTGATCAACAGGAAGCCGTAATCCGAGGGCTGGCCCGACGGCGGGCCGGTGACCGCGCTGGAACTGGTCGACGTGGGCGAACTCGAAGACGGTGGTGCGGCCTTGTCGGTGCCACCGCATCCGGCGCTCGCGGCCCCCGCCACGATGACGGCAACGGCACAGCCGGCGATGCCGATCCGATCAACTCCCACGCGTGTCCCTCCCACGTGTCATCGGTATCCGGCCTGCACCGCGGCTCCCGACACCGCAGGCGAAATGGTGGTGTAACCCAGGCTTGCTACGAACATATGCCCGCTCGGCGCCCGGGGGTAGCACTTTGACGTGCCTATGCTGGCGGGGGTGACAGCATCCTCGCGCAGAAGGAGATCGGTATGACGGCCGCAGCGGCGCGCGCAGTACGGTTCGACCGGTACGGGGGGCGCGAGGTGTTGTACGTGGCGGACATCGAGATGCCCTCCCCCGGCCCGGGTGAGGTGGTCGTCGAAGTGCGCGCCGCGGGGATCAACCCCGGCGAGGCCGGCATCCGGTCCGGGGCGATGCACGAGATCTTCCCGGCTACCTTTCCCTCCGGCCAGGGCAGCGACCTCGCCGGCGTCGTCACCGCCGTGGGGGCCGGTGTCACCGAGTTCTCGGTCGGCGACGAGGTGCTGGGGTTCAGCATGCGCCGGTCCAGCCACGCCACGCACACCGCGGTTCCGGTGGGGCAGTTGATCCGCAAGCCTCCCCAACTCGGTTGGGAGGCAGCGGGTTCGCTCTACGTGGTCGGTGCGACGGCCTATGCGGCCGTGCGCGCGGTGGCGCCGCAACGGGGCGAGACGATCGCGGTGTCGGCCGCCGCCGGCGGGGTGGGCAGCCTGGTCGTGCAGCTTCTGGTGTTGCGTCAGGCCCGGGTGCTCGGTATCGCGGGGCCAGGCAACGCCGACTGGCTGCGCTCGCGTGGCGTCATTCCGGTCGCCTATGGTGACGGACTCGCCGAGCGGCTGCGCGCGGCGGCGCCCGACGGGATCGACGCCTTCATCGATCTCTTCGGCCCGGACTACGTCCAGCTGGCCGTCGACCTCGGCGTGGCGCCCGAGCGGATCGACACCATCATCTCCTTCGAGAAGGCCGGTGAAGTGGGCGCCAAGACCGAGGGCAGCATGGACGCCTCGACGCCCGAGGTGCTCGCCGAGATGGCCGAGCTGATCGTGTCCGGCGTCATCGAGTTCGACATCGCCGCGACCTACCCGCTGGACCGGGTCGCCGATGCCTACGCCGAGCTCGAGCGGCGGCACACCCACGGGAAAATCGTTCTGCTGCCGACCAACTCACAGTGACGCGGCCGGGCCGACGACGCCGGCCTGCACGATCTTGATGATGACGAAGGCGACCGCCACCACCAGGTAACCCCGCAGGGTGAACAGCCCCGCCCGGCGCATCGGCGACATCGCCGGCCGATCGAGCAAGGCGAGGTTGGGGGTCTGCCAGCTCGCGCGGTCCTGGCGAAGTATCGCGCGCCGCTCGGCGCGCCTCAGCGAGGCGGCATCTTCGAGTTCGTCCACCTCCCCTGGATCCAGGCCGCCCCCAAGGGTGCGCACGATGGCCTCCGCCTCGGTCAGGTTTCGGTGTCGCCGCCCGGCGACGATCATCACCGCGCCGCCGACGATGCCGAGGACCGCGCCGGCCGCCAGCCCCGCCTCGATGGTGCCGGTCGCGAGACCGGGGAAGAAGGTGGTCGCCGTCAATGCCAGTGAGAGCAGCACCAGAAACCACACGATGGTCCACGCAATGATGTTCTGCCGCACAGTGTTAACCCACGGCCCCAACACCGCCCGATCGTTGCACAGCAGCACCAGGAAGACGGTCGCCGAGGGAAGCAGCACGCCGGCTAATGCCTGCACACCCTGGGTCACCAGGCCCAGGATGTGATCGGGGCTGAACGAGATCGCCGCCGAGACCCCGAGCAGCAGCGCGTAACCTCCGTAGAACAGCGGGGCCTCGCTGATCTTCCAGTGCAACGAGTGCCGCCTACCCATGGCATCGCCGACCGCATAGGTGGTCGCCAGCCCGACGGCGTTGGCGCCGATCAGCGACGCATCCAGCAGGATGATGGCGAACAGCACCCCGACCGTTCGACCCAGGTGCTGGGACAACCCCGAGGCGACCGCCCCCGCATCGGTGAAGTGACCCGCGTCGGCGGTCCCGGCCATTCCGAACGCCGCCACCGCCATCAGCGCCGTCGCACCGACCATCACCACGACGATTCCGATGGCCAGATCCGCTCGGCCATAAGGGATCCAGCGGGCGGTAATGCGCTTGTCCACCACGTTGGACTGCTGGAAGAACAGCTGCCATGGCGCGACCGTGGTGCCCACGATCGCCACCACCAGCAGCAGCACCGTCGAGTTGAGCCCACCGGGAAATTGCGGGATCAGGCCGGCGGCGGTGACTTTCGGGGTCGGATGCACCAGCGCCACCAGCGGGATGATCAGCACATTGACCGCGATCAGCAGGAACATCAACCTTTCCCAGCGGCGGAACGATCCGCCGGCCACCACGGCGAACAGCAGCACGGCGGCGGCCGGGACGGCGACGATCCTCGGGCAGCCCAGGAAGCCGAGAGCCAATGACACACCGATGAATTCGGTCACGATGGTCAAGGCGTTGAGGATCAGCAGGTCCCCGACGCTGAAGGCGCCCCAGAACTTGCCGAACCGCTCGAAGATCAAGCGCGCGTGGCCAACCCGCGCCACGGCGCCCAATCGCAGCACCATCTCCTGGTTGACGTACAGCACCGGAATCAGCAGCGCCAGCGTCCACAACAGGCCCATGCCGTAGTTCTGGCCGGCCTGCGCGTAGGTGGCGACGCCACCGGCGTCGTTGTCGCCCACCATGACGATCAGTCCGGGACCGATGATGACCGCCAGTGTCCGCAGGCGCCGCCAGCGTCCGCTGAACGCCCCGTACGCGCCGGTCCCGTCGCGCCGGATGCGCCCGAACGCGCCGACGATGTCGCCGGCGTGCGCGGAATCCAGCACGGTAGCGCCTGCGGCGCCGGGGGCTGCGCTTTCCGGCGCGGTAGGGGTCCGGCCAGGCGCCGGGGCCCGGCGACCGCCGCCGGTGTGGATCGAAGTCATCGAATCCTCGCTATCTCGAACAGGTTCGCGCCAGGAGGGAGCGGATAGACACGGTCGTGGTTGCGGCACTCAGCGCGCCGACGGCGACGGGCGGCGCTGTGACGCCCGTCGCCGAGGCAGTGGTTCAGCGGTGGTCGCTGTCGGAACCCGAGGCGTGGCCACCCAGCGACGCGGTGACCACCGCGATGGGCATCCTCGAGACGTACAGGTTGGCCCGCTCCTGCGGCGTCAGGCCGGCCCGCAGGTGCAACCTGTTGGCCAACAACCTGCCAGCGCGCAGCATGGACCGTCCACGCATCCTGGACGCAACGGAAAACGTTGGGTAACAACAAAAGCCATGATCTTCTCCTGCCGAAGGGACCGATCGGCATCGGCATGGCGGTTCAGCCGCGCGGGACCAGGCGAGGGTCAGGCGGTGAAAGAAATGCCGGAACCGGATCGGGACAAGACGGATTTCGGATAGGGACTATCGCCGGGACTCATCTCGCCCTCACCTCCTCACGGCCAAGACACACGCGGGTGTCACCACGTTCACCTGAACGAGAGAGGCAGGAATGGCCCGCGGCACACGCCGCGGGTCGCACCCCTCTCGACGGAGCTTCGGCACTGCACGGCGTATCCGGACCCAAATCAATGGTCGCGACCCGCATCGCCCGGCTTCGCCGCGCTTGCGATCGCTCCCAGATCAATGGTCGCGACCCGCATCGCCCGGCTTCGCCGCGCTTGCGATCGCTCCCAGTCCAGAAGCCACTTGGGCTCAACCCTTAGTCCGGGAAGAGCTGTCCTGACCCGGGGCGTCTCTCGACGTTCGGGGTCAGTGGCCTGTATCCATGCAGACGCCTCACCTACCGAGGTGCTTGCGGGTCCATAGTGACACCGTGGTCGCAGGCTCGTCAAACGCGTAACAACCGCCACCGCACTCCCAGCGCCCGCTCAGGCTGCGCGCCTAGGCTCGTTGCCATGACCACAACGTTGCAGGATGCCCGGGTCGCATCGGTACTCGACCGCATGTATGCCGAGTCGAAGAAGCAGATGTCGCTGTTGCGCGAGCGGCGCGGCACCTTCGATCGGCCGATGACCGCGCAGGAGCGGGCCGATGCGATGAGCGAGTTCTACATTCCGGTGACACCGGAAGCCGGCCGGCTGCTGTATTCACTGATCCGGGCCACCCGCCCGGCCACCGTCGTCGAATTCGGGATGTCCTTCGGCATTTCCGCCGTACACCTGGCCGCCGCGGTGCGCGACAACGGCACCGGCCGAGTGGTGACCACCGAACTGAGCGACACCAAGATCGCCGCGGCCAAGCAGACGTTCGCCGAGACCGGCTTGGACGACGTCATCACCATCCTCGAAGGCGATGCGCTGTCCACGCTGGCGGAATTGCCGGGACCGGTCGACTTCGTCCTACTCGACGGCTGGAAAGACCTGTACCTGCCCGTGCTCAAACTGCTGGAACCGCGCCTGTCACCCGGGGTGCTGGTGATCGCCGACAACGCCAGCTCGGCCGACATGGCGCCCTATCTGGACCGGGTGCGCAACCCCGACAACGGCTACGTGAGCTTCAACTTCCAGGTACGCGACAGCGACAGCATGGAAATCAGCTGCCGCACAAGCGGTTAGCGGCTACCGCAGCGATTCCTCGAGCCACGGCGTCAGCCACTTCACCCCTTCGGGGGTTAGGTGGACGCCGTCGCTGCGCACCTTGATGCCGTCGACCTTGGCGGTGTAGACCCCGTCGGGACACAGCTTCTTGTTCAGATCGAGGATCGCGACGTTCGGATGGTGGCTCACGGTCTTGCGCAACATGGCATTCCACAGGTTGACCCGATCCGGCTGGTCCTCCGGATACAGGCGGCCGTCCGGCTTTTCCCCGCCCCGGCTGTACGGGACGGTGGCGACCACCACGTGGACACCGGTGCCGCCGACGATGGTCAGCGCCCGTTCGAGCTCACCATTGAGGTAGGCGTCGAAGGTCGGGTCGCCGATGTGGGTCCACTGCCCCTCGTTGACCCGGTCCACCGTCTCCCAGCGGCCGATGACCAGCAGCGCGACGTCCGGCTGGTCCTGGCTGACCTGCCTCGACCAGCGAATCGGCCAGCCGTCACACTCGGACCGTTGCTCCAGGGTCTGGCCGATGTAGCGGTAGGGAGTGCCGCGCACCAGGCTGCATCCGATGACCGTGTGATCCAGAAACGCAAACCCCGGCGTCGGAGGCAGGTAGTGCATCCAGGTCCACCCGATGGAGTCCCCGAACACCGAGACGGTGAACGGCCGGTTGGCATCTCGGGGCCGGCTCGGGCCGGGCGTTGACGGCGAGACCGCCGCGACCGCCGAGACACCGGGCGGCAGACCGACCTCACGCAGACCGGGCCCGGTGCCCACCGGAACCACCAACAGCGTCACCGCGGCGGCGCTGGCCACCGTCGCGGCCGCCAGCGGCAGCAACGGCACCCGTGCCGGTCGCCAGCACCGAATGGGTTGTTCGAGCAGCCAATACGACACCGCGGCCGCCACCAGCGTGGCCCCGCACCGCACGGCGAACAACGGCAACCCGGTCCACCCGGTGCGTTCGCCGTTGAGCGCCAGGAAGATTGGCCAGTGCCACAGGTACACGCCGTAGGAGATGGTGCCCAGCCACACCAGCGGGCGCACCGCGAGCAACCGGGCGACGAGCCCGCGCTGCTCGAGCGCGACCGGTGCGATCACGATCACGGCCGCCACCGCGACCCCGATCAGCAAGCCGTGCCGGAATTCGCCGCTGGCGCCGGTGGCGTAGTGCGTCGCCGCCGCCAGTCCCACCAGACCGAGCACCGGCAGGATTCGGGCCACCCGACGACCCCACCGGGTGCGAATCATGCACCAGCCGCGGTTCATCGACGGCCAGTCCCGAACCAGCAGGGCGGCCGACGCCGCGCCCACCAGCAACGCCTGCGCGCGGGTATCGGTGCCGAAGTAGATCCGGTCGCGGGTGCCGTCCGACGTCATCACGATCGCGGCCGCCGCGGAGGCCAGCGCGCCCACGGTGGCGATCAGGAACGTGGCGAACCGCACGCCGCCGACCGTGGCTCGGCGCGAGTGCCGCCTCGCGCGTGCGGCGAGCAACAGGGTGACCGCGATGAGCAACACCGGCCAGACGAAGTAGTACTGCTCCTCCACCCCCAGGGACCAGGTGTGCTGCAGCGGCGAGGGCGGGGCGCCCTGGGTGAAGTAGTCCGTCTTCTGGGCGACGAAGCGCCAGTTCGCCATCCACACGAAGGCGGCGATGGCGTCGTCGCGCAGGCCGGTCAGCGACCGGTCGGGCAGCAGCTGGCGGGCCGCGGCCACGGTGAGCACCATCAGCACCAGTGCGGGCAGCAATCGTCGCGCGCGCCGAATCCAGAAGCCGGTCAACTCGATGCGACCGCTGCGCCCCAACTCGTCCAGCAGCAACGAGGTGATCAGGAAACCGCTGAGTACGAAAAACACGTCGACGCCGATGAATCCGCCTGTGACGCCGGGGATGCCGCCGTGCCCGATGAGCACCAGCGCGACGGCGATCGCGCGCAGCCCGTCGAGTGCCGGGATTCCGCTGGCCCGCTCCGGCCGGTCCCAGATCGCCAGCCGGCCGACCCGGCGCACCGGGGCGACCCATCGGGGCCGAGAACGACGAGCCGGTGCGGGGTGGGACCCGCCCGGCTCGGTGCTTTCTGTCAGCGCGCCGTAACTACCATCTCGCCCGGCGCCATGGTTGATGCCGATACGTCGCTGCCCCTCCTGTTGAGTTCAGCAAGCCAGCCTAGAGGCGGGCCCGCCGGATCACGTGGAGGACACGCGAGGTGTTTTCTGTCGTGCTGCGTTCGGGTTTCGGCCCGACGCGTCAGGCCTCGTCGGGCGCGTAGCCCAGGGTGCTCTTGACTTCCAGGTACTCGTGGAAGCCGAACTCGCTCCACTCGCGACCGTTGCCGCTGCGCTTATAGCCGCCGAACGGCGCGTTCATGTCGAAGGCGTGGTTGATCGTCACCCAACCCGCGCGGATCTTGCGGGCGACCTCGCGCGCGGTGTCCAGGTCGGCCCCCGACACGAAGCCGGCCAGACCGTATTCGGTGTCGTTGGCGATCTGGACGGCGTGGTCGAGGTCGTCGTAGCCGAGGATGCACAGCACCGGCCCGAAGATCTCCTCGCGGGCGATCGTCATGTCGTTGGTGACGTGCGCGAAGACGGTCGGCTTGACGTAGTAACCCTTGTCCAGTCCGGCCGGCCGGCCGGGGCCGCCCGCGACCACGGTCGCGCCCTCGTCGACGCCCTGCTGGATCAGGCGCTGAACCTTCTCGAACTGAGTCCTCGACGCCACCGGCCCGATCGCCGTCGCCGCACCGTTGCCCACCGGGATCTGTTCGGCGGCCTGACGCGCGAGGCTAATGGCTTCGTCCATCCGGGAATTCGGCACCAGCATGCGCGACGGCGCGTTACAGCTCTGCCCGGAATTGGGCATCATGTTGGCCACGCCGGCCCGCACGCCGTCGGCGAAGCCACCGTCGTCGAGGACGATGTTGGGGCTTTTGCCGCCGAGCTCCTGGGTGACTCGCTTGACCGTGGGCGCGGCGTTCCGGGCGACCTCGACACCGGCGCGGGTGGACCCGGTGAACGACACCATGTCGATGTCGGGATGGCTCGCCAGGGCCACACCCACGCCTGCGCCGTCGCCGTTGATCAGGTTGAACACTCCGGGCGGCACGCCCGCGGCGTCCAGGATCTCGGCGAAGATGTAGGGCGAATACGGCGCCACCTCAGACGGTTTCAGAATGACGGTGCAGCCTGTCGCCAACGCTGGGTAGACCTTGACCGCGACCTGGTTGATCGGCCAGTTCCAGGGTGTGATCAAACCGCAGACGCCGATCGGCTCCTTGGCGATCAGGGTCGCGCCCTTCTGTTCGGAGAACGGGAAGTTCTTCAGCACGTCGATGGCCGTGGTCAGATGCCCGATCCCGAGGAAGACCTGCGGCCCGGCGGCCAGCGAGGGCGGGGCGCCGATTTCCTCGGTGACCGCCTGCGCGAGATCGTCCGCGCGCTTCTGGTATTCGGCGAGGATGGCCTGCAACAGGTCCAGGCGCTGTTCGCGGGTGCTTTGCGACCAGCCGGTGAAGGCTCGCCGGGCGGCGTTGCCCGCCACGTCGACGTCGGCGGCCGACCCCAGCGAGATCTTCCCGGACACCTGCTCGGTCGCCGGGTTCTCCACGTCGAAAGTGTTGGGCCGCACCGGGTCGACCCACTGTCCGTCGATGTAGAACTTCAGGTATTCGCGCATGACATCGATCCTCTTTCTCCTGCGGGCCCTACTGAGTGCCTTCGGCGTACCAGGTCCGGAATCGGTCGTACTTGGGCATCTCCTCGGAATTGGCCTTCGGGTCGATGCATACGTGCACCACGCCGACTTTGCCACTGGCGTAGGCGCGGGCGATCGCCGGGCCGATCTCGGATTCCTTCTCGACATACTCACCGTGGCAGCCGAAGCCCTCGGCGACCTTGTCCATCCGGACGTCCTTGCTCCAGTGCACACCGGGCTGCGGCGACGGCTGGGAAAAGGTGCGCTTGTACACGCCCACCTCCAGGCCCCACTGGTGGTCGACGCCCACCACGCACACCAGCGGAAGATTCTGCCGCGCAGCGGTTTCCAGCTCGGCGATGTGGAACAGAAACGCCGAATCGCTGGTCAGCAGCATCACCGGGCGCTTGCCACCCTCGGCGACCGACGCCCCGACGGCGTACGGCAGGCCGGTGCCCAGGTGGCCGAAGTTCTGGTTCCAGATCACGTCGCGCGGCTTGGACTGCGAGTAGGTCCACTGGAAGATCACCGTCGCGCCGCCGTCGCGCACGAGAATGCCGTCGTCGAGTTCGTTGAACGCCTTGGTGGCCTCGACGACGTAGCGGGCCGGGTGGATCGGTGACCGGCCGGACGGCGCCGACTCGGCCACGTCCGCAAGCTCTTTCGCATCCTTTTCGACCAGAGCCTGTAGCCCCGGCGCGGGCTTGCGCGGGCCATCCTTGAGCGCGTCCACCAGCTGCGGCACCACACCGCGCAGATCGCCCACCAGCGCCACGTCGACCGGGCGGTTGACGCCGATGGCGGCCGGATCCTGCTCCACGTACACCCACTTGCGGTTCGCGTTGTTGGCGGCCCAGTGCTGGGTCCGGCCGTAGTGCATCGGCTCACCGAGCTCGGTGCCCAGCGCGACGCACAAATCGGATTCCTCGACGGCCTCGTTGGCCGCGGGCGAGAACAGGTAGGGGAACGTGCGCTCCTGCAGACCCGGGATGTAGGACGTGCCGCCCGAGGTCTGGATCACCGGGCACGCCATCAGCTCAGCGAGCTCCTTGACCTGCTGCTGGGTGCGGGAGGTGTGCACGCCGTGGCCGACCAACAGGATCGGGCTTTGCGCCGCCCGGATCAGCTTGACGGCCTCGGCCACTTCGCGGGTGCCGGCGCCCTGGTTGACCAGCCGGTAGGCCGACGGTGGCGGGGCGGCGTCGACGTCGAGTTCCTCGAGGATGACGTGCGACGGGAACTCGACGTAGGTCGGACCGGGCGTGCCGGACATGGCCCTGCGGATGGCCTCGTGGATGATCTCGTCGGTCTGGTCGGCGTACTCGATCGAGCTGCTGTACTTCACCGACGCGGCGAAAAGCGGTTCCTGCTGGACGAATTGGATGCGGCCGCGCCGCACCCGGCGCTCGGTCACCCGGGCGCGCTGCCCGCCCAGGAAGATCACCGGCGAGTTCTCCACCAGCGCGCACTGGATCGCTCCGGCGATGTTCGCCATGCCCGGGCCCAGCGTGCCGATGCACAGGCCGGGGTTGCCGGTCATGCGCGACGCCGCCTCGGCCATGAACCCGGCGCTCAGTTCGTGATGCGGAGCCACCACCGACCACCCCCGCGCGTCCGCCTCGGCGAACATGTGCACGAAGTTCGGGTCGGGGATGCCGAACAGGGTGTTCACGCCCTCGGCCTCGAACAGGTCGAGAATGCGTTTGTAGACGGGCACAGCCATCGTTGGAAACTCCTTCGCTAACAAGATATTTCGTTGGTAAGCGTTATGCCGGGTTAGCGTCCACGGCCAAGCCCAGCTCGGCGAGCACTTCTGCGGTGTGTGCGCCGAGGTCGGGTGCCGGCCCCGCGACCCGGCCCGGTGTCTGCGAGAACCAGGTGGGCACCCCCGGGAACCGCACCGGCCCGTGCGGGCCGTCCACCGTCTCGAACATGCCGACGGCGTTCAGATGCGGGTCGTCGAACAGCGCTTCGGGCGTGTTCAGTGGCGCGGCCGGTATCTCGAGCTCACGAAACAGCGCCAGCCACTCCGCGGTGGTCCGCTCCTTCATCGTCTCGGCCACCAGCCCGTAGACGGTGTCGATCTCGCGGGCGCGTTGCTCCAGCGTGGCATACAGCTCGCTGGCCCACGGTGGCTGAACGGCTTTCATGAACGCGTTCCAGTGCTTGTCGTTGTAGATCAACGCGGCGATATGGCCGTCGCTGGTGCGGTACGGGCGGCGATTGGGCGCCACGGTGCGCGGATACACCGCCGGCCCGAGCGGAGGGTCGAACAGGGCGCCGTTGGCGTGTTCGACGAGCATGAACGAGGCCATGGTTTCGAACATGGCGACCTCGACTTCTTGCCCCTGCCCGGTGCGTTCGCGATGGAACAACGCCATCGTCGTCGCGTACAGCGCCGTCAGCCCGGCGATCTTGTCGGCCATGATGGTGCCGACGTAGTCGGCCTCGCCGGTCAACTGTTGTTGCACCGCGGGCAGGCCGCATTCGGCCTGGATGGTGTCGTCGTAGGCGGGCCGGTCGCGATCGGGTCCGCGGCGCCCGTACCCGTAGCAATTGGTATAGACGACAGCGGGATTGATCGCGGCGACGTCGTCGTAGCCGAAGCCGAGCTTGGCGATCGCCTTGGCCCGCATCGAGTGGATGAACACGTCGGCCGTCTCGACCAGGGCGCGCAGCGCGCCGGCGCCGGCGTCGGTTTGCAGGTCCAGCACCACGCTGCGCTTGCCCCGGTTGACGTTGACGAACACCCCGCTCATGCCCGGGGCGGGGCCCACCGAGATGTAGCGGGTGTTATCACCCTGCGGGGGTTCGACTTTGATGACGTCGGCGCCCATGTCGGCCATGATCTGCGTGCAGTACGGCCCCATCACCATCGCGGTGAGGTCGATGACGCGCAGCCCCGCCATCGGGCCGGTCGGGCTAGCCATTGAGCGCTCCTTGATCGGTTAACCTCTGAGCCAGCTCGAAGCTGTAGCGGATGTGCTCGTTGTGTCCGTCGGGGACGACCGGGAAAATCAGCGGTGCCTCGGCGTATCGGATCGCGTCCAGGTGGGCGCCGACCTCTTCGATGCTCCAGGCCGGACGGCACACTCCCGGGCTCTCGGCGATCACCGCCCGCGCCACCCGACCCGCCAGCGCGATGAACAGTTCACCGGTTACCGAACAAGACTCGTGCGCAAGCCATCCCACCACCGGCGCAACGAGTTCCGCGCCCATCGGCGGATAGGCCGATGTGTCGATGCCCTCGGCCATGCGCGTCACCGCGGCCGGCACGATCACGTTGCACCGCACCCCCTCCGCGGCACCCTCCAGCGCGACGACATTGGCCAGCCCGATCACGCCGGCCTTGGCCGCCGCGTAGTTGGCCACGTCGTGGTTCCCGTACAGCCCCCCGATCGACGACGTCAACACGACGCGGCCGTAGCCCGCGTCGCACATGAGCGGAAAGGCGGGCCGCACAACGTGAAACGCGCCGCGCAGGTGCACGTCGAGCACGGCGTCGAAGTCGTCGTAGCTCATCTGTTTGAGCGAGCCACGGCGGACGTTGCCGGCGTTGTGGATCAATATGTCGATGCGTCCGTAGTGCTCGAGCGCGGTCGCGATGATCTCCTGGCCGCCGTCGCGGGTCGCCACCGAGGCGCCGCAGGCGACCGCCTCGCCGCCGGCCGCGGTGATCTCCCCGACCACCTGCTCGGCCGGGCCGGCGTCGGCGCCCTCGCCGTCGAGGCCGCCGCCGGCGTCGTTGACGACCACCTTGGCCCCCCGCGAGGCGAGCAGCTGCGCGTACGCACGGCCCAGCCCGCGGGCCGCGCCGGTCACCACGGCGACGCGGTCGTCGAATCGAAGTTGGGGCGCAACGGTTTCGGTCAAGCGCCGAGCACCAACCCTTCCAGCTCCCCCTTGTCGCGCCAGACCCGCAACAGGTCCTCGAACACGTAGAAGCCGGGGCCGTACGGTTCGCCCAGGTGCGACCGGATCCCCTCGCCCCCGCCACCGCCTTCGTTGTTGTAATAGCCGGGCGTGCACTGGGCGTCGAACGCCGAATTGTCGATCGCGGTTTCCCGGATCGTCGCGCACCACTGCTCCTGCGCCGCTTGGCTGGGTTCCACGGTGGTAGCTCCGCGCTTCAGCGCCTCGGCGATGATGTACCCGATGTGCTCGCCCTGCAGCTCGTAGTTGGCCGCGATGTTGGCGGAGATGCCGACCTGGGTGAAGCCGGTATAGAACTGGTTGGGGAATCCTCGGCTGGTCATCCCGTGCAGCGTCTTGTAGCCGTCTCTCCAGTAGTCGAACAGCGACAGCCCGTCCCGTCCCTGGATGGCCTCGATCGAGTAGCGGCGGCTGATCTCGGTGGTGATCTCGAAGCCGCTGGCGTAGATGATGCAGTCGGCCTCGTACTCGATACCGTTGGCCACCAAGCCCTTTTCGGTAATGCGTTCCACGCCTTTGGAATCGGAGACGTCGACGAGGGTGACGTTGGGCCGGTTGAACATCGGCAGGTACTCGTCGTTGGACAGCGGCCGCTTGCACAGGAATCGGTAATAGGGCTTGAGCGCCTCGGCGGTTTGGGGATCCTCGACCAGCGCGTCGATGCGGCGGCGCAGCCGCTCCATCAACTTGTAATCCTCTTCCTCCCGAATCGCCATGAACTGCTCGGGCGTCATGGCCGCGGGGTCGGGCAGGGCGAGCACCCGGGCGGCGGTGTTGCGTCCGAGCTCGGTCCAGAAGTCGCACACCAGATCCGGCTGGCCCAGCGCCATGCCCTCGAACGTCCAGGAGTGGAAGTTGCGCTGCCGCTCCCGCTGCCAGCCCGGCCGCAGGGTCTTCACCCATTCCGGGTCGGTGGGCGCGTTGTTGCGCTCGTCGACCGTCGAGGGGGTGCGCTGGAAAACGTAGAGATGCTGGGCGTCTCGCGCCAGGAACGGGACGATCTGGATCGCGGTGGCGCCGGTGCCGATCACGGCGACCTTCTTGTCGGCGAGCTTGTGCAGGTTGCCGCTGGTGTCGCCGCCGGTGTAGTCGTAGTCCCACCGCGACGAGTGGAACGCATGGCCCTTGAAGTCCTTGATCCCGGGAATGCCGGGCAGCTTCGGGCGGTGGAACGGGCCCGAGGCCAGCACGACGAAGCGGGCGCGGATGTCGTCGTCGCGGTTGGTGCTGATCCGCCAGCGCTTGATCTCTTCGTCCCACCGCAGGTCGCGGACCTGGGTGGAGAAGATCGCCGAATCGTAGAGGCCGAAGTGCTTGCCGATGTTGCGGCAGTGCTGGTAGATCTCGGCGCCGTCAGCGAATTTCTTCGACGGCATGAAATCTAGCTCTTCGAGAAGTGGTATGTAGCAGTATGATTCGTTGTCGCACTGGATGCCGGGGTAACGGTTCCAGTACCAGACGCCGCCGAAGTCGCCGCCGAGTTCGATGACGCGGACGTCGTCGACGCCCGCTTTCTTGAGGTAGGCCGCCGACAGCAGGCCCCCGAAGCCACCGCCCAGCACCGCGACGTCGATGTCCTCGCGAATCGGCTCGCGCGGGGACACGGGCGTGTACGGGTCGACTTCGTAGTAGCCGGCGAAGTCGTCCTCCAACTCGATGTACTGCTTGGAACCTTCCTTGCGCAGCCGCTTTTCGCGCTCCCGGGCGTACTTCTCGCGCAGCGCGTCGATGTCGACGTCGTCGGGTGTCTGGGTGGGCCCGCAACCGTCTTGGTGCTTTTCCATCTCAGGGGTCATGCCTGGGGGCGCTCCTTGTCTGAAAGCTCTCGGGGCTCACCGGTGCCCATGTACCTCGACAACTGGTAGTGCAGATTGACCGTGCTGCGCTCGCGGTACGGGTTGGGCTTGGTGCCGGGGAAGGCAAAAGACTTCATGCCCTGCTGCACGGCGGCCATGTTGGAGAAGTCCTGCGGCAGCACCGATCGCCACCTGGGGTCCCCGACCGGAGTGTATTCCCATTCCGTCTGCGGCTCTTGGCCTTTGGGGTACAGCTCGAAGACCGACACCTCGAAGATGCACTTGTCCGGGTTGTAGCTGGGATGCGGTCGCGCGCCGTAGCACAGCGCGCTGGTCAAGCCCTGGCCGATCTGGAAGTTCGGGAAGATCTGCCATGCGGTCCCGGCCTGCCCCAGGATGTCGGCGGGGATCGTCGGCCAGATCACGCCGCGGGCCTCGTCGTCGCGGCGCGCCGAGGCCAGCCAGTGCTCGAGGACCTTGTCGGCCGGTGTCCCCTCGGGCAGCTCGTCGACCAGTCGCTTGGCGGCGTTCACCAGCGTCTGGGTGGTGGTGGCGTTGGTTTCCTCCATCGTGTACACCTGCATCTCCGCGGTCGACACGCGGGGATCGGCGCCGATGCCGAGCCGGATCTTGGACTTGGTGGCCTCCATGTCCTCGGGCGCGTCATAGCCGATGTGGCTGTGCTTGCCTTGGGCTTTCGCCCACCCCTTGAACTCGCCGAACCTGTTGAACTCGGGATGTGTGGTGTAGACGTGGTAGGTCTCGTTGAAGGCCTCCAGCGCGACCTTCCAGTTGCAATCGAACGAGAGCCACTTGCGCCACTTGTAGCGCATGTTCTCCAGCCCGAACGGGTCGAGGATCTTCGCGGCGGGGAACAGGAAATCGGCGAGCGGCTCGCAGTCGGGGTCCATGTTGATCCACAACCAGCCACCCCAGGTATCGACCCGCACCGGACGCAGGTGGGTGTTGTCGGGGGTGAGCGTGCCCTGCCAATCCTGCTGTTCGCGAATATGGGTGCACGCGCCGTCCAGACCGTAGGTCCAGCCGTGGAAGCCACAGACGAACGACTTTCGGGTACGCGCGCAGGCGTTCTTGGCGCCGTCGGGGGTGTCGATCAGCCGGCGGCCGCGGTGCATGCACACGTTGTGGTGCGCGTGAAACTCTGCTGCGCCGGTGCGCACCACGATGATCGAATCGTCGAGGATGTCGTAGGTCAAGTAGCTACCCACCTCGGGCAGCTCCTCGACCCGGCCCACCTGCTGCCATACCTTGCGCCACAGCTTGTCCCGCTCGGCGCGAGCGTAGTCCTCGGAGATGTAGGCCTCCACGCCGATGGTCATCGGTGCCGAGAGTTCCTCGGGCGCTTCGGGATTCGCGCCCTTGGCCAGATCGGTCATCACATCCTCCTGATTGCCGCGCGGAAGGATTCGTCCTTGAGGAATAGCGAAGTGTTGTCTGCGCCGAGGTGGCTCCACTTGAGGTCCAGCCCGCCGTCGACGAGCAGCGTCTGGCCGGTGATGTAGCTCGACATCTTCGAGAGCAGGAACAGGATGGCGCCGGCCTGCTCTTCGGGCCGGCCGCGGCGGCCCATTGCGATCGCCTGCCGGTCGCGATCGGGATCCTCGTCGACGTACGTGCGCGAGGCCGCCGTCTCGGTGACGCCGGGCGCGACGGCATTGACCCGAATGCCGGCCACCGCCAACTCGAGTGCCATCGTGCGGGTCATCGCCACAATCGCGGCCTTGGCCGTGCCGTAGGCGATGTGGAACGGCGCGGTGTTCATGCCGCTGATCGAGGAGATCGACACGATCGATCCCGGCTGGTGCCGCGCGACGAGCTCGCCCGCCACGGCCTGGCTCATGAAGAAGGCCGTTTCGAGGTTGTCGGCGAAGATCTTGCGCCAGTCACCGCGCGCCACCCGGGTGGACGGCATCCACGTCGACGGCTCAGCGCCGCCGGCGACATTGACCAGCCCGTACAGGTCACCGCCGGCGCGGCGCGCGTGGTCGAGCACCGCGGCGATGCCCTCGTCGGTCGACACGTCGGCGGCGACGGGCAGCACGGGCAGGCCCTGCTGCGCCAGCGGGGCGATGTGTTCGTCGAGGTTTTCCTTCGACCGGCTCACCGCGATCACGGTGGCCCCGGCCCGGGCGGTCATGGCCGTGACGGTCGTGCCGATGCCACCGCCACCGGCGCCGGAAACCACGACGACGCGCCCGTCGAGTCCTAGGAGATCCCCGTGATCGGCCATGACCTGCTTTCCCCTGCCGCCGGGCGTCGCGCCACCCACGGCGGCATCGGTAACCTTTTGTCCGGACAAAATATCGCATTCTGCCCCTTGGAGAACACTATTCCGATCGGGGGACATCGCTGTCAAGGTCGGTTCGCCGCGCTTTGGCGGCTATTGTCTGGACTAGGAGGAATTGATAGCGTCCAGCCAAACGGCTGACGGAAGGACCTCGGCGAGCCATGCCCATCTCAACGCAGCCATCGCGGTACCCAGTGGCGCATCGCATCGACGTCGCCGAGGGCTGGGAGCTCGAACGGGTCACCGCGCCCAGCCGGCTCTTCGGAGCCAACGGTCTGCGCACCGGACCGGACGGTCGCATCTACATCGCCCAGGTGACCGGCAGCCAGATCAGCGCGCTGGACCACCGCACCGGGGAACTGGTGACCGCCAGCCCCAAGGGCGGCGACATCGTGGCGCCCGACGACGTCGCGTTCGACGCCGCCGGCAACCTCTACGCCACCGAGGTGATGGACGGCCGGGTCAGCGTGCGCGACACCGGCGGCCGAACGCGCGTCCTGCGCGACGACGTGCCGTCGGCCAACGGGATCACCTTTTATCGGGACCGGTTGTTCATCGGTGAATGCCGTGAAGGCGGACGGCTGCTGGAATTCGACCTGGCTGGCGGGCCACCACGGGTGCTCTTGGAGAACGTGCCCTCACCGAACGCGATGGAGGTCGGCCCGGACGGGCTGCTGTACTTCCCGGTGATGGGGGCCAACGAAATCTGGCGCGTCGACCCCGACGGGGGCGAACCGCAATGCGTGGCAACCGGTCTCGGTGTGCCCGATTCGGTCAAGTTCGACACCCAGGGCCACATCGTCTCGACGCAGGTGGCAACCGGACAGGTGCTGCGCATCGATCCGCGCAGCGGCGAACAGCGCCTGATCGCCCAGCTGAACCCGGGGCTGGACAACTGCACCTTCGTCGGCGATCGGTTGTTCGTTTCCAACTTCACCGGCGAGATCACCGAGATATACCCGGACGGCACAACGCAATCCGTACTGGCGGGCGGCCTCAACTGGCCGCTCGATCTGGCGGTGGGCCACGACGGGCAGCTCTACATCGCCGACGGCACGTACTTCTACGTCGCCCTGCCCGACGGGTCCCTGCACACCGCCGGGATGTTGTTCAGCCCCGGATACCCCGGATTCCTGCGCGGCATTGCGGCGAGCGGGCCCGGTGAGTTCGTCGTGACGACCTCCGGCGGCCAAGTCGGCCGGTATCGGCCGGAGGCCAACGAAACGGATGTGCTCGCAGACGGTTTCGACCAGCTCTACGGTGTGGCCCTGAGCCCGGGCGGTGTGGTGTTCGCCGAGCTGGGCACCGGGCGGGTGCTGTCATGGAAGTCCGGCGGCGTCGAGGTGCTGGCGACCGGGCTGCGCGACCCGGTCGGCGTCGCGATCGGCGCGGACGGGTCCGCCCTGGTGGCGGAGGCCGGAGCCGGCCGGGTGGTGCGGGTGAACGGCTCGAGCCCCGACACGGTCGTCGCCGATCTGCAACGGCCCCAGGGCATTCTGGTCCGCGGAGAAGTGCTCTACGTCGTCGACGCCGGCGCCAAGGAGCTGGTCGCGTTCGACCTGAGCACCAACGCGCGGCGAACCATCGCATCCGGTCTGCCGGTTGGTCCCCCGCCGGGTGTGACGCCCAAACCGCTGCGTGGGATGCCGCCGTTCTCCGGGCCGCAGGGCCCGTTCGCCGGCATCACCGCCGCGGGCGACGGGACGCTGTACGTCTCGGCCGACGGCGACGGCAGCGTGCTGGCCTTGCGCCCGACCCCGGGCGGTCCCTGATGCCCCAGGCCGTGGCCGGCGACCACCGCTACCTCCAGATCGCGCGCACGCTGCGCAAGGAGATCGTCGACGGCGTCTACCCGGTGGGGTCGCAATTGCCCACCGAACACCAGCTGTGCGAGCGCTTCGCGGTGAGCCGCTACACCATCCGCGAGGCACTGCGCCGGCTGCGCGAGGACAATCTGGTCGCATCCCGGCCGAGGGCGGGCACCCGGGTGGTACCCCGGCCGGCGTCGAGTTCCTATGCCCAGGACGCGCTGTCGATCGACGACCTGCTCGCGTTCGCTGCCGGCGCGCAACTGACCATCGAATCCAACGCGATGGTGACGATCGATGACGAGCTCGCCGCTCGCACCGGTCTCGAGGCCGGCTCCCAGTGGTTGTCGGTGCGCGGTTATCGGCAGGCCGACGGCGCGTCGGTGCCGATGTGCCGAACGGAGTACTACATCAACCGCAGTTTCGCCGCCGTCGGCAGGCTGCTGCAGCGCCACGTCGGCCCGATCTTTCCGTTGATCGAGGATCTGTTCGGCGTGAGCGTCGCCCAGTTGCACCAGGAGATCGCCGCCGTCCTGCTGTCACCCGAACTGGCCGACGGACTCGGTGCGGAAGCGGGGACGGCCGCGCTGCAGATGCGGCGCACCTACACGACCTCCGACGGTGAGGTGGCCCAGGTGACGATCAACACCCACCTGTCGTCGAGGTTTCGGTACGCGATGACCATGCGTCGCGTCGATGAATAGGCCGCCCCGGATGAGGCCGCGGTGAGGGCCCACGCGCCCTATGCGTCGGAGGCATACCGGCGCGGCTTATGGGTGCACACCACGCTGGCTGACGCGCTGCGCGCGGCCGCCCAGGCCTCTCCCCGGCGAATCACCTTGGTGGACGGCGATACTCGGGTGGACTGCGCCACGCTCTACGCCCAGGCCAACGCGCTCGCGGTCGCCCTGTCGGCGCGCATGCCGACGGGCAGCGTCGTGTCGTTCATGCTGCCGAACTGGCACGAGTCCGCCGTCATCTACCTGGGCGCAACCCTCGCCGGGATGGTGGTGAACCCGATCCTGCCGTCGCTGCGCGACCACGACCTGCGCTTCATCCTCGACGATGCCGGCACCGCACTGCTTTTCGTCCCGCAAAACTACGGCGGCCACGACTACGCGGCGATGATCGAACGCGTGACGACGCCAATGAGCAGCGCGCCGGAGGTGGTGGTGCTGCGCGGTGACGCCGGTCCGCACACACCGTACGGGTCACTGCTGCAGCAGCCGCCCTCCGACGCCGCTGCGCTGCCGGCGCTGGATCCCGACTCCGTGCGCATGGTGCTCTACACGTCGGGCACCACGAGTCGCCCTAAAGGCGTGCTG
>NZ_LZKV01000097.1:0-3756 GCF_001672995.1 Mycobacterium sp. 1482292.6
GGAAGAACTTCTTCATCTATGCGCCGTGGAGCGCCGCGATGGCCAAATCGTCGCTGGGCGCCGGGCTGGCGTCGCCCGGCCACATCGCCGCCGGCATCGCGGCAAAGCCCGTATCGGCGGTGCTGGGTAACGCGCCAACAGTGGGCAAGCTGTCGGTGCCGGCTAGCTGGGCGACGGCCGCCCCGGCGATCAGGCTGGCCTCCACCGCGCTACCGGGCACCAGCCTGGCCGCGGCCGCGGCGACGGATTTGTCGGGCCTGGTGAACGAGGCGACCCTGGGCAGTCTGGCGGGCGGCGCGCTGGGCAGCCCGGCATCGCGTGTCGTCAGCACCACGGGCATCCAGGCCCGCGCGATCACCGGCGAGCGCCGGCAGGGACCGGTCAAGCTCGACCGCATCATCGCCCAACTGCAGGAGATGCCCGACCAGGTGCAGCACTGGAACGTCGACGAGGCCGGCCTCGACGACCTGGTCGCCAAGCTCAGGACAACGCCGGGCGTGCACGCCGTGCACGTGACCGACGGAGAGGAAGTCGCGGTCGGATCCCCCGAATCGAAACTGGGGTAGCGCCTTGCGGTGCAACGGATTTCGTCTCAGTGGACCGGATCAACCGGGAAACCGCCATAGGGCCTCGAAGGAGGATGCATGAAACTGCTGCTAGCGCTTCTCGGTGTATCGCTGGGCATCGTCACCGCGGTACCCGCACACGCCGTCCCGGGAGAGGACGAGGCGGCCGCCGACGAGAACAACGAGGTCTTCATCGCCGATCTCCACAAGGTGGGGATCAGTTTTGCGAATCCGGACCAAGCCGTTGCCGCCGGAAAAGCGGTGTGCGGATTGATCTCTCGTGGCGTCTCCGGTCTTCAGCTCCTCAACGACCTGCGGGACAACAACCCCGCGCTGAGCACCAACGGCGCCGCCCAGTTCGCGACGATATCGGCGAAGTCGTACTGCCCACGTCAACTCGAGTCCGCCGAAGGCGGTAAGGGCAGCGGCTGACCGCCAACACCAACTGCCGCCGCATATCCATCACCCCCGAAGAGAAAAGCCTGATGTTGCAGCACCATTCGCCCGCCATTGAGCTGGGGCCAGTGATGGATTTCGGTGCCCTTCCGCCGGAAAGCAATTCGGGGCGGATGCATTCGGGCCCCGGCGCCGGATCAATGATGGACGCCGCCAAGGCCTGGGGCGTGCTGGGCGCCCAACTCGCTGACATGGCGCTGACCTACCGGGCGGTGATCGCCGAGCTGGAACCGGGAGGGCAGAGCGCGTCGACTACGCCGATCACCCAAGCCGTCGCACCCTATCTGGCGTGGCTCGACGCCACCGCCGCGCAGGCCCGGCAGACGGCCAGTCAGGCCACCGCGGCCGCGGCCGCCTACGGCTTGGCGCTTGCGGCGGTGGTGTCGCCCCATGCGATCGACGCCAACCGGTTGCGGCGGATTTCGCTGGCCGCGGCGAACTGTCTGGGCCAGCTCAGTCCGGCGGTCGCCGACGCCGACGCCGACTACGAACGGATGTGGGCGCAGGATGCCGCGGCCATGTATGCCTACGCCCGCGCGTCGGCCGGCGTCTGGAAGCTGACACCGTTCGATTCGCCGCCGCCCGCCGCCGACCCCGGCGAGCCCGTGGGGGTCACCCCGCCGTCTCGCAACTGGACCCTGACCGTCGCACCGGAGGTCATAACGACTGGCCGACAAGTGATCTCAACCATCTCCGAAGCGCTGGGCGCGCTGTCCACCTCGCCGCTGGCCACCTTTGATACGTCCCTGTTGTCGGCAACGGCGCCGCTGTCCAAGTTGAGCTCGTTGTCGGCACCGGTCGACTTCGCGCTCAAACACCTGAGTTCCCTCAACAAGGCCGCCGCGCTGTGCAGGGCCGCGGTCATGTGCTCGCCGGGGGGCGGCACGAATCACGCGGCGCCCAGGGTGAGCGTCGGGCGCGGCGCGGCGATCGGGATCTTGTCGGTCCCACGGGCGTGGACCCGATCGATGCCGAGCCCGACGTCGCCCAGTTCGCCCGCGACTCCCGTCGATCGAAGCCAGTGAGCCGCCCGCCTGGCACCCGGACGGACAAATATGTTGTCGCAGACGGGTGCCCGCGGGTAGCCGCGTCGACCCGGTAGCCACGCGGACGCTTCCTGCGCCGAGCCGGCGGGTAGTTTGTTTGCCATTGCTGGTGGCGACGGCGGTTGGGGGGTTACGGTCAGGTGATGAGACGGCTTTCGAGTGTCGATGCGGCGTTTTGGTCAGCGGAAACCGCGGGCTGGCACATGCACGTGGGGGCGCTGGCGATCTGCGACCCGAAGGAATGCTCCGAGTACAGCTTTCAACGTCTCCGTCAATTACTGATCGAGCGCCTGCCCGAGGTCCCGCAGTTGCGGTGGCGGGTCACTGGCGCGCCGCTGGGACTGGACCGGCCGTGGTTCGTCGAGGACGAGGAGCTCGACGTCGACTTCCACGTCCGCCGCATCGGGGTTCCCGCGCCGGGCGGTCGCCGCGAGCTCGAGGAGCTGGTCGGGCGGCTGATGTCCTACAAGCTGGATCGCTCCCGGCCGCTGTGGGAAATGTGGGTGATCGAGGGCGTCGAGGGCGGCCGGATCGCCACGCTGACCAAGATGCACCACGCCATTGTCGACGGGGTCTCGGGCGCCGGACTGGGTGAAATCCTGCTGGACACCACGCCGGAACCGCGTGCGCCGCAACAGGAAACGGTCGGATCGCTGGTGGGATTCCAGCTGCCCGGACTAGAGCGGCGCGCCGTGGGCGCCCTGATCAACGTGGGCGTCAAGACGCCGTTCCGCATCGCGCGGCTGATGGAGCAGACCGTGCGCCAGCAGATCGCCACCCTGGGTGTGCGCAGCAGACCGCCGCGCTACTTCGAGGCGCCCAAAACCCGTTTCAACGCGCCGGTCTCGCCGCATCGGCGCATCACCGGGTGCCGCGTTGAACTTGCCCGCGCCAAAGTCGTCAAGGACGCCTACGGCGTCAAGCTCAACGACGTCGTGCTGGCCCTGGTGGCCGGCGCCGCCCGCGACTATCTACAGAAACGCGGCGAGCTGCCCGCCAAGCCGCTCATCGCGCAGATCCCGGTCTCGACGCGCACCGACAACGACAAGGACGACGTCGGCAACAAGGTCAGTTCCATGACCGTCTCGCTGGCCACCGATGTCGAAGACCCGGGCGAGCGGCTGCGGGCCATTCACGAAAGCACCCAGAACGCCAAGCTGATGGCCAAGGCGCTGTCGGCGCATCAGATCATGGGGCTGACCGAGACCACGCCGCCCGGGCTGCTGCAGCTGGCCGCGCGGGCTTACACCGCCAGCGGGCTGTCGCGAAACCTGGCCCCCATCAACCTGGTTGTCTCGAACGTCCCCGGACCGCCGTTCCCGTTGTATATGGCTGGCGCCAAACTGGATTCGCTGGTGCCGCTGGGGCCGCCGGTGATGGACGTCGCGCTCAACATCACCTGCTTCTCCTACCAGGACTACCTGGACTTCGGCTTCGTGACGACGCCCGAGGTGGCCAACGACATCGACGACATGGCCGATCGGATCGAGCCTGCGTTGACCGACCTGGAGAAGGCCGCCGCGCGGGAGAATGACTCCGACTAGACCTGACTGACGATCTGGCCACTACGGGCCGTCGCCGTCCTCGTCGCGCAGGAGTTTTTCGGGGTGGTGGAAGGTGTTGGTGCGGGGTTGGCCGGTGTCGAGGTGTGGGGGTGGGATTCATTGGGTGTCGCCGTGGGTGTTTTT
>NZ_LZKV01000098.1:0-1483 GCF_001672995.1 Mycobacterium sp. 1482292.6
GCGCCCCCGGCGACGGCCCAGATACGCACGGGCTTGGACCTCGGGGCAGCCTTGGTCCCGAGTGAAGCCACGTCCCCGAGCGACTCGGTGACCACCGGTGCGCTCTTGCTGCTCGACAGTTCTGTCATGACACTGCCCCTCCTGAATCGTCGTGATACAGCGTCCGCGAACCCGACTGCGCCAGCGACGCCAACCGGCCAGGCACCCCCGCGATCGGCATGCCACGCTCACGGTGAGGCGATCGATCGCGAAGCTCTGACAGCCGGGTCTGCCGTTAACATACCAATCGGTATCTAGATAACCAAGGATAATCTGAGATTCTATGGCAGAATCGCGACATGGTTGAGCGCTGGACGCGAGAGCGGCGCCTTGAGCACACTCGTTCGCTGCTGTTGGATGCCGCGGAGGAGGTGTTTGCCGAAAAAGGCTTCATGGCAGCCTCTCTCGACGACATCGCACACGCTGCGGGTTATACGAAAGGCGCCATCTACAAGCACTTCGCCACGAAGGAAGACCTGTTCCTTGCGGTGAGCGATCGCTACTGGCGCAGGTATTTCGACAACTTCTCCGAGGTGATGTCGACCGCCACCCAGATCGGCGCGCGCGAACTCGACCAAATCGCCGAACGTTGGCGAAAACTCAGCGACGACCGTGGCGCCGAGCACGCCGCGTTGGGACACGAATTCACCTTGTATCTGCTTCGCAACCCCGACGCACGAGAACGGGTGGCCGCGAAGCGATCAGAAGTAGTCGAGGCACTGGCCAAGTTCATCGTTGAAGGCATCAACCGGCTGGGCGGAGCGCTGCTGATCCCTCCACTGACGTTCGCCCAGATACTGGTTGCCACCACCGACTCCGTCATGCTGGGCAGCCGGCTCGACGACATCGATCTCTACCGGCCGATCCTCGAAATGTATGTCTCCGTCATCAAGTTGCCTTGAGCACAACATCTTTCGTCCAAGGCGACGCCGCCCGGAACCCCTTTACCCGCCGCGCTGATAGGTTGCAGGTTCTGCGCGCATTCTAAGAACCCCTTCCGATTCTCGGATACCCATGAGTATATTGGCGGCGAACCGACCGATCAGTGGCTCCCGCCCCTCAATCGGCGGCCCCGTCGCCGGGCCGCGCTGAGGCGCGACGAACCTCTCTGCGACACAGGAGGACAGCGCGCAATGAGTGATCTGTCGAGCAAGACCACGGCGCCGCCCCTGACGGAGGTCGCGGTCGGCAGGATGGCGGAACGCAGCGGGCAGGCCGAGACCGCGGTCAAGCCAGTCAAGGTGTGGGCGGCGGTCGGGGGCGCACTTCTGGCCCTCCAGTTGTACGTCTGGATCCGGTGGATCACCGGCCCGTATTTCGAACGGGTGGCTTCCGGACCGGATGACCCGCCGATGTACATGAAAGTGCCTCTCGTGGCCAACGCGGTCTTTGCGTGGATCGGCCTGCCAATTGCGGTGTGGTGGTTCATCATTCGGCCGTGGCG